>NZ_JACSQR010000019.1:0-53697 GCF_014836505.1 Psychrobacter communis | reverse complement strand
ACAATGAAGCAGAAAGAAAACGTCAAACCTATCTAATAGTCAATATTGGCTAGGTTTGAGTAAGATTTTTGGAACGGCAGATTTGTACGGATATGCTATTGAATTGGTAAGGACGAGACATTAAGCGAAGTTAATGATTTAATAGGCTTATCTGGCTATGCTACAATGCCGCTGCTACCGATTATAAGGTCGTCTTTGCCTGTACTTGTGCATAGCGACCTTATCTTTTGTCCGATTTGACCAATAGATAAGCGAGCGCTCAGTGGATACTGAAATTATCAAGATAATCTTAGCCTTTATGGTACTGATTAATCCCTTTGGCGCCTTGACGTTGTTTTTGGATTCAACTCACGGCTATTCGCTAAATAATCGCCGTAAAGTGGCGCGCATCGCTTGTTTGACGATTTTTATCACCATCAGCTTTTTTACCTTAGCAGGCGAGACGTTACTTAAATTGCTTGGTATCTCGATTGGTTCGTTCCAGTTGGCAGGTGGTATCTTGGTATTTTTAATCGCCCTAAATATGATGAATGGCGAAGGTAACCCGGTTAAGCCCGATCAAGAAAACTTTGATGTTGACCATTTGCAAGGTGCGCCGCCAACGATGGCTGCTGCCGTAGTTCCGATTGCCATTCCCATGATGATTGGACCTGGCGGTATCTCGACGGTGATTATCTATTCATCACAGGTCACCGGTATTTTGCAAGTCTCTGCGATTTTGATTGCTGGTTTATTTATCAGCTTATTTTGTTATGTGGCGCTAATGGCTGCCGGTCGTATCAGTCGTTTATTGGGCGATACTGGACTTAATATCATGAGTCGTATTATGGGTATGTTGCTCGCAGCAGTTTCTATCGAGATTATCGTTAACGGCCTACGTACCTTATTTCCTGACTTAGTGTAATTGTCACCTTGCTTTTCTGCCACTTACTTCTCTAGTGGTTCTTACCTGTCTTTTTTACGCTCTTCTCTTTTAAAATATAACTGTATCCTTTTAGACCGTGTAAAAAAACATGGTCTTTTTATTATTGGGCCAAAGGCTAAAACTTCCTAAAGCAGACAAAACTGCCTAGTTGCTGAAAAATACTAAGACCTATCCTAAAAGGTTGTTTAGTAACACCTTTTTATATCTTGCTAATGCTTGTACCAATTTCAATTAATCACCAAAAGTCTGCATTAAAACCGTTATCCATACAAATATGTTATGATAGGAGCACAACAATATTATAGGAGTCAGTTTTGAGTAAGAAAAGAATGGCAATTTTAGGTGCAGGTCCAAGTGGTTTGGCACAGTTACGTGCCTTTGAAGCGGCTCGTTTAGCCGGGGTAAAAAACTTACCTGAAATCGTATGTTATGAAAAGCAAAACGCCATTGGTGGTATGTGGAATTACAGTTGGCGTACTGGTTTAGATAGAAACGGCGAACCTGTTCACGGCAGTATGTACCGCTATTTATGGTCAAATGGCCCCAAAGAATGCTTAGAATTTGCCGATTATTCGTTTGATGAGCATTTTGGTGAAGCCATCCCATCGTACCCGCCGCGTGAAGTCCTAAAAGATTACATCATGGGCCGTATCGATAAACAAGATATTCAAAAATATATTCGCTTTGAATGCCCCGTGCGCTGGGTGTCGTTTGATGATGAAACGCAAAAATTCACTGTGACGGTAATGAATCATAAAACCGATGAGCAAGAAGTCGAAGAGTTTGATTATGTCGTGGTAGCAACGGGTCATTTCTCAACGCCAAATATGCCGTATTTTGAAGGTTTAGAAGCCTTTCCAGGTCGTATCTTGCACGCGCATGATTTCCGCGATGCCTTAGAATTTAAAGATGAAGATATCTTATTAGTAGGTAGTAGCTATTCTGCCGAAGATATTGGCACCCAGTGCTACAAATATGGCACCAAATCCGTGACCATCAGTTATCGTAGTAAACCGCTCGGTTATGAGTGGCCAGAGGGCATTAAAGAAGTGCCATTGGTGACGCATTTTGAAGATGATGTCGCGCACTTTGCCGATGGTACGAGCCAAAAGTTTGACGCTATTATCATGTGTACCGGTTATTTATTCCATTTCCCGTTTATGCCAGATGAGCTACGTTTGCAGACGCACAATTGCTTGTATCCAGCCAACTTATACAAAGGTATCTTTTGGCAGCCAAATCCAAAGCTGATTTATTTGGGCATGCAAGACCAGTATTTCACCTTTAATATGTTTGATGCGCAAGCGTGGTATGCACGTGATGTGATAATGGGTGATATCGAATTGCCCGATTTGGCAGCACGTGAAGAAGATGAGCAAAAATGGCTCGCAACGTATGCCAAATGCGTGACGGTCAGTGATTCAATCGACTTTCAGGCCGCTTATATTCGCGATTTGACCAATGCTACCGATTATCCAGAATTTGCCGTTGAAAAACAGGGCGAGATTTTAAAAGAATGGCAAAAGGACAAAGCCGAGAACATCATGACCTTTCGAGAAAAGGCCTATCGTTCTACTTTGACAGGAACGATGTCACCTGAATTGCCAGAACCTTGGTTGGATATTCTCGATGATTCGCTTGAGCACTTTTTAAACTTAACCTTTGTTAAACCTAAAAAGCGCAAAAAAGTGTCATAAATGCTCGATGCGATAAATAAAAGACCAAATACGTTTTAAGCGTATTTGGTCTTTTCGTTTTTAGCGTTAATAAACTAAACAAGCTGTTAGGTTTGGTATAAATGCCAAGCCAAATACAGCATTAAGAACCCGACCAAAGCATCCAATATATTCCAAGCTTTTGGTTTGGCAAATAAAGGTCTGAGCAGGCGCGCGCCATAGCCCAAAGCAAAAAAGAAAAAGAATGACGCACTGACCGCACCGACTGCAAAAGCCAATTTACTACTGGCACCGGTTGAAACCATGCCGACCAGCACCAATGTATCTAGATAGACGTGCGGGTTAAGCCAAGTAAAGCCAAAGCATAATAACAGGGCTTTTTTTAAACTGGTGACCACTTGACCATCGACGGTGAGTGCATGCGATAGGCGTACGCTGGCATATAAGCTTTGCAGTCCATAGCCTAATAAGAAAATAACGCCAGCAATTTTAGCGATGTTCACAACTTGCGGATATTGCGCCGTGACCGCGCCAAAGCCCGCTACACCAGCAGAAATTAAAATCGCGTCACTGACGGCGCAAAATAGGCAGACGAAAAATATATGCTCGTGTTTCAGACCTTGTTTGAGGACAAAGGCGTTTTGTGAACCAATGGCGATAATCAAGGATAAACCAAGCAAAAAACCCGCGCTATAATCGGTGAAATTCATGATGATTGGCTTATCCTTTAACAATCAAAACGGTGACTTTTACTTACTGGCAGCGCCCGAAAAAGCTGTTAAGATAAGGGATAAAATGATCGAATGCAATGTGTTTGCTGCAATAGCTGCTACCAAGTCATCAGTACTATTCAGCAATATCAGTCAGCAATTAATAAAGAATAAGCGAGGAGCAGGGTAGGTCATGGTCATAAGTCTGACAAGAATGCTACAGTCGTTTGGGCAAGCCCAAGATGACCTACCAACCATCGCTGCCAAAAATGCTCAGCAAGCTGCCGCTAAAGAAGTTTCTAATAATGCAAATAAGCATGGCAATAGTAGCGATAACCAAGAAAGCATGGATACTTCGGCTGTGAATTCTTCGCTTAGCGAGCCGCAGCGTAGCGAGCGTATTTGTGATGCTTTAGCGCAAGTAAATGATATCCGCACGCCGACGCCATTGACTGATCGCTATCTGGCCAATCGTGCCCAAATGCGCCCGACCAATAGACCTCCTTTTGACCCAGATACCTTATGGTATCTTAAACATGGACGCTGTCCGATTATGACTGAGCTTGTTGATGTGGTCGATGCAGCCACCCTAAATGCCATGCCGATTGAAGCGGTCGCCATCTTAGACCGGATTAATAGTAAGCTAAAGCGCTACCGTGAGTGGAGTAGCGAGCTCAACGCTGAGCAACAGCAGCAACACAATGAGCGCCAGTTTGTTATTGATAAGTTAGTGTCCGAAAGTATCCCTGAAGCGCTACATCACTATGAGCAGCTGCAACGCTTTAGCCCGCACCGCACAAAGAACAATGTCGTGCAAGGGAAAATGACCGCCGGCGATATGCTCACGGATTTGTTTTTAGACATTGATTACGAGCTTGACGAGTTATTAGATGAGTTACATCAAACGGTGATGAATCGTCTTGCGTCCACCCATCGTTATGTCAAAAGCCGTACGCAAAGCTAACTTAAATTTAACGAGGATTATTTAAAAGTCGTTAGTATTGGCATTGTGAGTTCAGTATAAAAATGATACAGAGACACTGGAATGAATTTTTCGCAGCCTCTGTCGGCGCAGGCAGAGCAAGCTAGAAAAGTTTATTCCAGTGTCGCGTAAAAATTTCATGTTTCTGTTTTGTTTGAAAATAACTATAAACACAATCGGCGCAATACATAACAATATAAGGCTTTAATACAGCCTTATTTTTTTGTTTAATAATAATGATTAAGTATTATCAAAAATAACAATAGATTTGCCAACCGCGTCTGCCAAATATTTTTGCTAAGTATTTCTACTAAACAACAAGGATACCCAAATGACCCAACTGACTGCGATGTTCGTGATGTTCGTTTTATATGGCGTGCTGCCAGCAGCTGGGTTGTACCTTGGATATCGTGGTATCAAAAAAGTCACGGCGCCCAAAATGCTTGAGTATAAAGCGATGCCGCAATTGGGTTATATCCCTGAAAAAAGCTTGCCAGTTGAAGTCAAAACAGCGCTGGATCAAATCAATGATAAGGGCGAGAAGCTGCGGGTTATTTATGGCGATACCAATAACGATGGCAAAATTGACGATAAAGATACTGTCAACGAAACCTATGTCATGATACAAAACCTGATGGATAGGCATGTGCCACTGGCGGTAGCGGATTATCGCCGCTTGCATGACTTAGATGTCGGGAACGGCGCCCTTGCTGATACCACGAAAATTAAGCATTCTGATGTCACCGGTAAAGAGGCGCTATTAGAAGTGCTTAGGACGATTAATAGCCAGTTTGATGACTTGCTGAATGCGTCCTATCATCAAGATGGACAAAAGCTACTGGCGACCAATCGATATTTGCAGCAGCGTTTTAATAATCCAACTAGCAATTCTAGACTACAAAAAATCGATAATAGCGCTGTTGAAGTCCAAGCAATTGAAAATTCAGCTGGTAAAGAAACTGATATAGAAAATATTAAGCTATAAATGAGAGATGATAATAACATCTCAAGTTGAAATGTTTATGCTGAAATAAGTCGAAAGAAGAGTAAAGTGACATGAGTATATTAATAGGCGTTGGTGTGGTTACCACTGTCGGCGTCTTTTATTTGGGTCGAAAGGGCTGGCACGCATTGCATAAAATGGTCGGTATTACTCCAGGCGTGCTGATTTATCAAGATAGTAATGCGCCCCTGTTGTTAACTTCTCTCAATTGGCAACAGCTAGATTTAAATAAAAAATATCTAGAAGTCTTATCAGATAAGCAGCTACGACAATTACAGAATATTGATAAGAAAGTAGCCAATTATCACAACTACCAAAACGAGTTAGAAGCGCAAAATTTAACTTCAGCTATTAACGAGCAGCAATTTGTCTTACATAAAATGCTGCATATCCGCTTACCCGAAATGTTAGCCAGTCATTATCATTTAGCAAATATCAATGTAAGCAATCATACTAAAAATGGAAAGAAGCAGACTGAGGCGAGTAGGCTATTACAAGAGGTATTGGACAGCATCGAGCAGCGTTTAGATGGGTTGTTAGAGCGAATGGAAGAGCAACACCTACAAGAATTAAGAGTGATGAAAAATTATATTCATAGTCATGACGACTGATTTCTAAGTTAGGGATATTCTTAAAAAGTGCATAAAAATGCATAAAAAAAGCGGTCAATGAACCAGTCATTGACCGCTTTTTTATCAGCTAGGATTAACCTGTGACAGATTAACGCTTGTTGTTACGATCGCGGGTATTACGTGAACCGCGACTAGCAGGACTGCCACTGCTTTTAGGTTTTGCACTGCTAGGACGGTTATCGCTACGACTGTCAACACGGCGCGCTTTGAGCGGCTTGCTTTTGATACGTTCTTGCTTTTCTTTAGCTGCACCATGCAAACCAGTACCGTGACGCGGGCGTAAGCTGACCAAATCGGTTAAGGTATTGATGTCTTTTTTATCCAGCTCTAAGAAGCGTCCAGTACGCAGCTCTTTTGGCAGCGCAATCGACCCGTAACGCGTACGTAATAGACGGCTAACTTTAAGACCTTGCGATTCAAACAATCGGCGCACTTCGCGATTTCGACCTTCTTTTAGTCTGACGTGGTACCATTTATTGACGCCTTCACCGCCGCCTTCTTTGATATCTTCAAACTGTGCCATGCCATCTTCTAACATGACGCCAGCCGTTAGCGTACGCGCGATATCAGGAGTAACTTCACCAAGTACACGTACGGCATACTCGCGTGTGACTTCGCTAGACGGATGCATTAAGCGGTGCGCCATCTCGCCATCATTGGTAAATAAGAGTAGACCAGTTGAGTTAATATCCAAGCGCCCAACCATAACCCAGCGATCATGAGTCAATTTTGGCAAACGTTCAAAAACTGTTGGACGACCTTCTGGATCATTGGCAGAACATACTTCGCCTTCAGGCTTATAATAAGCTAAAACGCGACGACGCTTTTCATTTTCAGCCGTATATTTGATTTGACGACCGTCAACACGGATCTCATCGCCTTGTTCGACGCGGTCGCCGATGGTTGCGGGTCCATTATTAACGGTCACACGACCTGCTTTAATGACTTCTTCCATCTGACGACGTGAGCCAAGTCCCATGCGGGCGAGTGCTTTTTGCAGTTTTTCATCTTTCATAACGATATCCTTGAGTCGGTGGGTTTACATTTCTCAATGTATAATATTAGACTGAGTATTATACGCTATTTATCGAAGTGATGTTTAAGATTAGCTTTTAAGGCTATTATAATTAGCCAGTAGATGATGCTTTATTAAGTATGCCTAATTGACATTAAAAATTAAAAGCTTCATAAGAAATGAATATAAACTAATTGTTACTATTGCGTAATTTTTGCCAAAAATAGCCTATTATTATTCACTATTTAACCACCTATGTTATTATGGCTTTGCTTTTTTATGGTTGGTGTAACTTTTTAGTATGGTTGTCTCAATTGCGCTCGTTGCTAGACGCTACTTATATCTGTGATTTATAAAGGTTTTTTTATGTTCTTCAATTCATCAAAGTTATTAGGTGTGGCGTCTGTGCTTATGATAGGTCTGGTTTCAGGCTGTTCCAGCATTAACTCTGGCCTACAATCTGGTGAGCTGCCGCCCAGTGGTTCATTCGTAGCTGCGAGTGGTATACAGTTTAATGTGCAGCCGTTAAATTTGGCGACTTTGCCTCCGAAGCAGGCCGTTGTTCCTAGTAGCGATTTAACGCGTTTGCTAAGGACATCTGGGCAAGTTGACTACCGAATCTCGGAAGGTGATATTTTAGGTATTACGCTAGTAGGGTATCCAGAGATTGCGCCGCCTTTGACCAATAGTAGTAACACTGCTAACCCTTATGCCTTGGGCTTCCCTGTTGATCAACAAGGTTTCGTACAGTTTCCACTTATTGGACGTATTAAAGCCAGTGGCATGAGTGTGCCACAATTTACTGCCAATTTACAGAAACAACTGCAACGTTATCTTAAGTATTCAGACCCGCAGGTTAAAATCGTTAACTACCGTGGCAATAAATTCTTTATTGATGGTGAGGTTAAACAACCGGGCGAGTTTGCTATTGCTGATGTGCCTGTGTCGCTCTATGGCGCAATTTCTATGGCGGGCGGGGCCACTCCGACTGGCGACTCAAATAATGTCGTGCTAAACCGTAACGGTACTAGCTATAACATCGGCCTGGAGTCGCTGCGCCAAATGGGCGCTTCTGCTAACCAAATTTACCTGCGAGATGGCGACTCTATCCACGTCAATAGTCAAGACCGTAATAAAGTATATGTTTTAGGTGAGTTTGGTCAAGTAGAGCCAGTGCCTATTTTAGAGCAAGGTATTAGTTTGGCGCAGGTTTTGGGTGAGTCTAAAGGGCTTAATTCTGCTACAGCAAATGCGGCTAAAATATATGTGGTTCGTGATAATTTAAATACACGGGCAACAGATATTTACTATGTAGATATGCAGACCATAACCAGTTTTGCGCTAGCCAATCGTTTTGAGATGCACCCGAATGATATTGTTTATGTCGATCCAACTGGCTTAACGCGTTGGAATCGTGTTATCAGCGCTATTCTACCTTCTACGTCAGCTATTAGGTCGCTCTCAGGCTTATAGGCATTGGGCTTATAAATAATAGGTAATAATTATTATGGCATTTGATAATATTTTAGTGGTGTGTGTCGGCAATATTTGCCGTAGTCCCATGGCAGAAGCGTTATTAAAACAATGTTACCCTCATAAAAATATCGATTCTGCAGGGGTGGGGGCTTTAGTCGGGCACTCTGCAGATCCTGCCGCGCTAGAGATTATGGCAGGGCAAGAAATAGATATCACTAATCATGTCGCCAAACAAATTGACGAAGGTTTGGCAAAAAAAGCGGATTTGATTTTTACTATGTCAGACAGCCAGACCAAATGGATCGAAGAGCGCTGGCCGTTTTGCCGCGGTAAGACTTTTAAGCTCGGCCATTGGCAAGATAAAGATATTGCCGACCCCTATAAACATGAGATGAGTGCGTTTCAGACAGCATATCAAGATATTGTTGTTAGCCTAGAACAGTGGGCCGATAAAATTAGCTAAATAGCTGCTATTAAACGATTAACCTTAAGTGATGACCATACAGTTATGAATACAGATTCAAAGAACTTATCAAACGCTGCTTCCAAAGAAGATAATGACGAAATTGATCTTATGGCGCTACTTTTTGCCATTTTGCGTGGCTGGAAAGTCATTGTGTTTTTTGCTGTATTAGGGTTGGTAATAGGGATTTTGTATAGCAGATACGTCAATCCTACTTTTAAGTCGGATGCACTGATCCAAATTGAAGAGAATTCTAAGGGCGTTGCCGCATTAGGTGCGGATATTTCTGAGCTGATTGGCTCTGAAGTCAGTAAAGCCCAAGCAGAAGCAGAGCTGATAAGATCGCGTATGATCTTAGAGCCAGTGGTTAATTTGTTACATCTACGAATTCGTTTGTCCGATCCTAATATTGGCGCGTTGGATAGAATCAAGAGCAATAGTACGGATACTCAAATAAATAAACCGGAAGGTGTCTCTCTTAAAACCGAAGATGGTGAAGTAAAAATTAGCCAATTTAATGTCTCACAAGAGTATTTAAATCAACCTTTTACTTTGACACGCTCCGCGACAGGATTTGTGTTAACTAATGGTTTTGACGATTTTAAAGGCCAAATCGGTAAGGCGCATTTATTTAAAGGCACAGATGGTCAGATTCAAATTAAAGTTGATGATCTACCCGCTGATGGCTACTCGGTGAATATTACCAAGCAATCTCTTCAAACCACGACTGACCAGATAAATAGTGCATTATCTGTGGTTGAAAAAGGTAAGCAGACAGGCATTATTCAGCTATCTATGACTGGTGCCAATCAACAGCAAACCAGCTTGATATTAAAACAAATTGTCTTATCTTACATTGATCAAAATCAGTCTCGTGGCTCTGAAGAAACCACTAAAACCATTAGTTTTATGGAAACTCAGATTCCAACGTTAAAGAAAAAACTGGAAGACTCTGAAGCAGTATTTAATGATTTCCGTAAAAAGTACGGCACTATTGATGTAGGCAAAGAAGCAGAGTTGTTATTGACAGAAAACTCGCAAATCGATGCCCAACTCAATGAATTGAAGCTTAAAAAAGCGGATCTCACGACTTACTACACAGAAGAGCACCCTTTGGTTGTCCAGATCAATGAGCAACTGGCGGTACTTAATGCTAGAAAAAATGAGATAGACGATACTATCGCCGGTTTACCTGAAATACAAAGAGAGTTTTTACAACTGTCAGCTGACACGACGATTAATAGAGAGATCTATCTGACGCTACTTAAAAACTATGAACAGTTAAAAATCGTTAAAGCGGGTCAAATTGGTTTCGCCCGTATCATCGATTTGCCTATCAGTACTTATAAGGCCATTGCACCAAAGAAATTGCAAATTATGATATTGGCCATGCTATTAGGAGCGATGCTTGGAACGATGCTGGTACTGCTTAAAAATATGCTTAGAAATGTGGTCAAAGACCCTGAGCGTATTGAGGGTAAAACAGGCGTCCCTGTAGTAGCAACGATTCCACGTTCGCCACTACTCACCAGACTACGTAAAAATAAGAAAGCGCCCAATCGTTTGTTGGCCTATGTCGATAACAATAGTTTGAGCTATGAAGCTATTAAGAGCTTAAGAACGAACCTAATGTTCGGCATGCCAGTAGAAGGGCGGGCTGGTCAGCGCGCCAAAGTTATTCTTGTTACTGGCGAAAGCCCGGGCGTTGGTAAGTCCTTTATCTCTGCGAATCTGACAGAAGTATTTGCGCAGTTAGATAAAAAAGTGCTGATTATCGATGCTGATATGCGTTTGGGTGAGCTACATAGAGTGTTTAGCATGAGCCAAGATAATGGTTTAGCGGACTATTTATCACAGGATAAGACTCATTTATCAAAATCTAACGCCCAAACTACAGAAGTTATTACCAGTCAAGAGAGTAGTAACCTAGCAAGCTTTATTCATCCGACTGGCATAGATAATATTGACTTTATGCCACGCGGCCAGCATCCGCGTAACCCTGCTTCATTATTAGCCAATGGCAGTTTTAATCATTTAATGGCAGAGCTTAATTTGCATTATGATTATATTGTCATCGACTCGCCACCAGTATTGGCTGCTTCTGACGCTATGATACTAGCCCAGCACGCTGATAAGGTGTTGATGGTAACTAGATACGACGATTCTATAGAAGGGCAGCTGGTTTATGCGGTTAATCAGATGAATAAAGCCAATATAAAGGTCGACGGTATCATTCTCAACGATGTACAACAAGGGATTATGAGCAAATATAGTTATCACTATAGCTATGCTTATGGTAATAACCAATAGTTAGCTTTTTGGAAATTCTACCAAAATTCACGTTTTTAAGTGGTTGAGTGTTATGTCTACTAATTCAAAACCGTCAAGTGATTATCCATCACTTAATGGCAAAACTGGATGGCTACAACGTATAGCCGAATACTTGTTGTCATTACCTCGTAGTGTGAAACGAGCGATTTTACTCACTACAGACTTGGTAGCATCTTTAGTTTGTCTGTTCTTAGCTTTGTCGTTGCGCTATGGTGATATCGCTCATAACATTAGCCCTATCATATTACTATCTTATGGTACGCTGCCCATCATCGGTTTATATCTGATTGGCTTCTATAAAGGCGTAGCACGTGGTTTTTTAGACACGGTTATGGGTAGTGTGGCAAAGCTGTTCTTTTTGCTTATGGTGATCTATGAGATCATCATTTATTTAAATCCTTTAGAAGATATACCACGCTCCGTTCCCATTATATTTCTATTTTTCTTATTTATCTGGTTATGGAATAGTCGTCTTACTATACGTGAAATTTTGATGCGCTGGAGCGGTAGAGCCCAGCGTCGCCTTAAAGACGATGGTGTTTATGACAATGTTGTTATTTACGGCGCGGGAGAAGCTGGTCGAGATTTATTAGAAGGTCTTAGGAATTCGCATAAATATAATGTTGTAGCTTACGTTGATGATGATCCGCAGCTTGCTGATGCTTATTTGCTCGGTAAAAAGATTTATCCGGCTCATGATTTAGTAAGCTTAGTAGAAGAATTAGATATTGCGCAGGTATTTTTGGCTATTCCTTCAATCAGCCGCGCGCAAAAACGTCAGATTATAGACAAACTTTCAGGCATTGCGATAAAAATAAAAGAATTGCCCAGTCTAGAGGAAATCGCTGACGAAAAAGTGACCGTCAGTAGTATGCGCAAAGTGGATATCTTAGATGTGCTAGACAGACAGACTGTCGAACCTGATGAAAAATTGCTACAGATGAATATTAAAGATAAGTGCGTGTTAGTTACAGGCGCTGGTGGGTCTATCGGTAGCGAACTATGTCGTCAAGTAATTAAGAATAAGCCAAAATGTATCGTGCTCTATGAGCTGTCCGAGTTTGCGCTTTATAGTATTCATCAAGAGCTAACCATTAAGCAAGCAAATACGCCTGCTTATCAAGATATTAAAATCGTTGCAGTCATCGGTAACGTCACCAATGAATCGAACTTGCTTAGAATACTGAATCTCTATAACATTCAAACGGTTTATCATGCGGCTGCTTATAAACATGTGCCAATGGTTGAACACAACCCCTTTGAAGGCGTCATTAATAATACCAAAGGCACTTATCACTGCGCCCGGGCGGCGATTGCGGCAAATGTAGAGACATTTGTACTGATCTCAACCGATAAAGCCGTAAGACCGACGAACGTAATGGGTGCTTCTAAACGTTTAGCAGAATTGGTCTGTCAAGCATTAAGCCAAACGGATAGCCAAACCTGTATTAGTATGGTGCGTTTTGGTAATGTCCTTGGCTCATCGGGCTCTGTTGTGCCTTTATTTACTAAGCAAATAGAACAAGGTAAGCCGATTACTGTCACCCATCCTGATGTGACTCGTTACTTTATGACGATTCCAGAGGCGGCAAATCTGGTTATCCAAGCAGGCGCAATGGCATCGGGCGGTGAGGTGTTTGTTCTCAATATGGGCGAGCCCGTTAAAATCGTTGATCTAGCGCATCGCATGATTCACTTAAGTGGTTTTGATATTAAAGATGCAGCCCATCCTGAAGGTGATATCGCAGTCATTTTTACGGGTCTTAGAGCTGGAGAGAAGCTCTATGAAGAGCTGATCATCGGTGAAGACAACATTGAATCGACTTATCATCCATTGATCATGCAAGCAATAGAGCATAGCTTTCCATTAGATGAGCTTGAATCGGTATTGTTTGAGTTGAATGAAAAACAAAAAGAGTTTGATGTCCCTTGGCTAAAGCAGCGGTTTAAGCAGTTCGTCGCGGGTTATCAAGAAGGAACTAAAGCTGCATAACTCTCAGTAAATGCCTGAGATATTATAGTTAAATAAAACTGGTTAGATGAACAAAGGAACATTATGTTAGATATCAAGAATATAAAAATAGCGGTTATCGGACTTGGCTACGTCGGTTTGCCATTAGCGGTTGAGTTTGGTAAGCATATTCCGGTCGTCGGCTTTGATATAAATGCTACGCGTATCTCGGCACTTGCCGCAGGTACAGATCATACCTTGGAAGTTAGTGATGAAGAGCTAACCCAAGCATCACATTTGAGTTATAGCTCAGATATACAAGCGCTTAAAGACTGTAATTTTTTTATTGTTACGGTCCCGACACCGATCGATGATTATAAACAGCCTGATCTTACGCCTTTAATTAAAGCCTCAGAAGCTATTGGTAGTCTTCTTAAACAAGACGATATCGTCGTTTATGAGTCGACTGTCTATCCGGGCGCCACCGAAGAAGTTTGTATTCCGGTGTTAGAGAAAGTCTCGGGATTAACCTTCAATCAAGACTTCTATGCCGGTTATAGTCCTGAACGTATCAATCCTGGTGATAAAGAGCACCGCGTTACTAATATTTTAAAAGTAACGGCAGGCTCAACACCTGAAGTCGCTGATTTTGTCGATGAAGTGTACAATTTAATTATTACGGCAGGTACTCATAAAGCAGCAAGTATCAAAGTAGCAGAAGCGGCAAAGGTGATTGAAAATACCCAAAGAGATGTCAATATTGCCTTAATTAATGAGTTAGCTGTTATTTTTAATAAAATGGGTATCGATACCCAAGCAGTCTTAGAAGCTGCTGGCACCAAGTGGAATTTTTTACCGTTTCGTCCAGGCCTCGTCGGTGGTCACTGCATCGGTGTAGATCCTTATTACCTAACTCATAAAGCCCAAGCGATTGGTTATAATCCAGAAATTATCTTGGCTGGACGTCGCTTGAATGACAGCATGGGTGAGTATGTGGTCACGCAGTTGGTCAAAACCATGATTAAAAAGCGGATTCAGGTTGAAGGTGCTAAAGTTCTGATATTGGGACTAAGTTTCAAAGAAAACTGTCCCGATGTGCGTAACACCAAGGTCATTGATATTGTCCATGAGCTAGAAGAATATAATATCGAAGTTGATGTTTATGACCCTTGGGTAGATAAAGCAGAAGCTGAACGTGAATATGATGTTACGCCTATCAGCAAGCCAGATGTGAATCACTACGACGGTATCATCTTAGCCGTCGCTCATAATGAGTTCGTCGAGATGGGCGTGGAGAAAATCAGAGCGCTTGGTAAAACCAGTCATGTTCTTTACGATTTAAAATATGTCTTTAGTAAAGAAGATACTGATATCCGCCTATAAATCTATAAAAATACGGACAATAATCGTTATGACGTCAATAGCATATGAAAAAATTAAAAAGTCGCTAATCAATGAGCCAAAAACTTGGCTAATTACTGGGGTAGCGGGATTCATTGGCTCTAATTTACTAGAAGAGCTATTGTTACTAAATCAAAAAGTAGTCGGTTTAGATAATTTTGCCACTGGCTTTCAGCATAATTTAGATGAAGTACAAGGTTTGGTAAGCAAAGATCAGTGGCAGAACTTTACCTTTATAGAAGGTGATATTCGTAATCTAGATGACTGTCAGGCAGCATGTATAGGCGTGGACTATGTGTTGCATCAAGCAGCACTGGGTTCGGTGCCGCGCTCTATCGCTGATCCTATCAATACTAATGATACTAATATCTCAGGCTACTTAAATATGCTCGTAGCAGCTCGTGATGCTCAGGTAGCTAGCTTTACCTATGCGGCGAGCAGCTCAACCTATGGCGATCATCCAGCTTTACCAAAAGTCGAGAATGCTATTGGTAACCCGTTATCACCCTATGCGGTGACTAAATATGTTAATGAGCTGTATGCAGATGTATTCTCACGTACATATGGCTTTAAGACGATTGGGCTACGTTATTTCAATATCTTTGGTAAACGCCAAACACCTGATGGAGCCTATGCCGCGGTAATCCCAAAGTGGACGGCTGCTATGATTGCAGGCGATGAGGTATTCATTAATGGTGATGGTGATACTAGTCGCGACTTTAATTTCATTGAAAATGCGGTACAAGCTAATATTTTGGCAGCGACTGCTAATGAAGAAGCCAAGAACCAAGTATACAATGTCGCTGTGGGCGGTCGTACTACCCTTAATACGCTATTTTCAGCACTAAAAGAACATTTAGAAGCTAATGGCGTTAGCTACACTCAAGCCCCGGTCTATCGAGATTTTAGGGCAGGAGACGTGCGTCATAGTCAGGCTGATATTACTAAAATACAAAATGCGTTAGGCTATGAGCCACAGTTTGATATTATTCAAGGTATTGAGAAAGCGATGCCTTGGTATGTTAAATCATTAGTTTAAAATAATATGATAAATAAAGTCAAAGCGCTTATTGGTCGCGTTAATAAGAGTAAAGATGGAAAAGTCTTAGCGAGCAACTTTGGCTATTTAATGCTTTTACAGATTGCAGGTTACATTTTCCCTTTAATTACTATCCCTTATCTGGCACGTGTTATCGGTGTGGAAGGTTTTGGGAAAATAGCGTTTGCCGCCGCCGTAGTGGTATGGTTTCAGACAGTAGCTGATTGGGGTTTTAAATATACAGCTACACGTGATGTAGCGCGAAATCGAGATGATTTAGAAAAAGTTTCTGAAATATTCTCGAACGTGCTTTGGGCAAGAATAGTATTGATGCTGCTGTCATTTACACTCCTTATTATAGCAATAGCTACAATACCTTACTTTAAAGAAAACCAGTCCATACTATTAATAACTTTTCTTTTAGTACCAGGTCATATATTGTTTCCTGATTGGTTCTTTCAGGCTATGGAGCGAATGAGGTTTATCACTATCTTCAACCTAGGCTCTAAAGCATTATTCACAGCATTAGTTTTTGTCTTTATAAAAGAAAAAACAGACTTTATACTTCAGCCATTATTTATTACATTAGGCTATGCTGTTTCTGGATTATTTTCTATGTATATAGTGGTGGCCAAGTGGAAGGTAAAGATATTACCCCCTAAGCCTACTGCTATTTATAGTACTATAAATAGCAGTACTGATGTATTTATTAATAATATAATGCCCAATTTATATAATAGTTTCTCAATAGTTTTACTGGGCTTTTATGGTGGTAGTGTTTCGACAGGACTGTTAGATGCTGGTAGTAAGTTCATAGGTATATTCCAGCAGTTTATAACAGTTATATCACGCGTGTTTTTCCCATTTCTATCTCGTCGTTCAGAGAAACATAATATTCTTGTTAAAATAAATTTATCAGTATCAATAGCTGCTTCTGTAATCCTTTTTTCTTTAGCGCCTATAATTATAAAAATATTCTTCACTGAAGAATTCTACCAAGCAATTCCTATATTGCAAATAATGTCAGTGTCAATAATATTTTTATCATTAAGTAACGTATATGGACTTAATTATTTAATAATTCACGGCTATGAAAAAGACTTAAGGAATATCACGTTTATAGTTTCCTTCATAGGGTTTGTATTATCTTTTCCCCTGGTGTATTTTTATGACTTTATAGGTGCAGCTATCATAATTACGCTTACTAGGGGGATTTTAGGTCTAAGTATAATGTATAAAGCTCGAACTATAATTAAAGGTAAGGTTACCGCATGAAAAGAATAGCTATACATCATAGAGAAGGTAGTTTCTCAGAGGGTTGGATTCAATATTGTAATAAAAATGGTATTGATTACAAGATAGTCAATGCATACGCTAACGACATCATTAAACAAATCGATGACTGTGATATATTTTTGTGGCATCACAGTAATTATGATTATCGTGATGCATTATTTGCTAAGCAGTTATTATATTCTATAAAAAATAAGGGCTTAAAGGTTTTTCCTGATTTCTATACTAATTGGCACTTTGATGATAAGGTTGCGCAAAAATATTTACTAGAATCTATTAATGCACCATTAGTTCCATCGTACGTCTTTTATACGAAAAAAGAGGCTATGGCCTGGGTGCGTTCAATAAAACTACCTATAGTATTCAAATTAAGAGGTGGATCTGGTAGCTCTAATGTCAAATTAGTAAAAACTAAGAAGGAAGCTTTTAATTTAATTAATCAAGCTTTTGGGTCAGGATTTTCACAGTTTGATAGATGGAACCATTTGAAATTTCGTTTGAGTAATTATAAAGCAGGAACAGAAAGTATCTCAGCTATTCCTAAAGGGCTAATTCGTAGCGTAATTGGCTCTAGTTATTCAGATATGTGCTCAAAAGAGAAAGGTTATATTTATTTTCAAAAATTTATACCTAATAATAACTATGATACTAGGGTGGTTGTAATTAACGGAGAAGTTATAGCAGCTGAACGACGCTTTGTCCGCGAAGGTGATTTTCGTGCTTCTGGCAGTGGGCAATATAGCTATGAAGACATAAATTTATCTATTTTAGAAATAGCATTAAGCGTAGCTAAAAGATTATCTCTACAGTCTGTTGCTTTTGATTTTATTCTTGATGAAGACCAAAAGCCACTAATTGTCGAGATTAGTTATGGCTTTGGTATTGGTGGTATATCAGGTGTTCCAGGTTACTGGGATAAAAATCTAAACTGGTATAACGATAAATTTAGACCTGAATATTGGATAATTGAGAATCTGATACAAGAAGCAACTTAGTTTATGAAAGCTACTTTAATTCCAATACTATTACTAAGTTTTATCTCCCTACTATATATAATAGTAGGGAGCGATAGCTCTCATTTTTCAAGCATTTTTTTATTACCCTTATGCTTGTTTATGACATCCTTAGTGTTTAATCAAATTCATTTAAACTACACTAATAGTACAGTATTTAAGCTCTTTGTAATCCAGATGGGCATACGCTATTCAATTTTACCTGCTCTGCTTAGTTCCAACTATGAGCTTCAAACCATTTATAGTTTTAATACTGCTATTATCATTATGGTATTAGAGCTCTTTGCTTGTCATATTGTTTTATTTCTATTTCAAGGAAAACAGAAATATAGTTATTTGAATAAAAGAACATATATTGAGCCTTTAAAACAAATACCTCTCATCGTAATATTTTTAGTACTTTTGCTTCTATATATATATATTACAGGAGCTTTTAACACAATCAATCCTATATGGAGCTTAAGTGATTACATAGAAACATATATAACCAATAATGAAGATCTTATCTCTTCAGGTTATGGCCCTTTAGCCTTCAAATTATTTAGAGCTTTATTAGCTCTAGTTGCTATTAGTGTTATTGCTCGCAGTCACAACATCAAAAATAGCTATAAGAAATGGATGTATTTATTAGTAATTATTATATCTAATTTATATATAATCGGTACTAGCCGATTCAGCATCATATTATTTTCTTTACCCTTACTATTTCTTGTCGCTGATTTATTGAATAAAAGAGATTCACGTAGAATTTTATCTATAGCCACTATAGCAATAGTTATAGTATTAAGCATTGCTAGTGTCGCAAAGTTTAGTAGATATGGCAATAACGCTGATCTTAGCAATATTTTATCAGCTACTTCTCTAAATGCTTATTTTGCAGGACCATTACTAATCAGTAATGGATTGGATGCTGGATCAGATATTAAGGGCTATGAGTCTGTACTATTTTTATTTAACGATACTTTTAACAATATCCCCCTTCTATCTCATTTTACTAGCAATGAATTTAAAACAAATATTATTTTTAATGAATCGATATATGGTCACCGTGACTATAGTGATCAAATCGTTCCTTTAAGTATCAGTGGGTATTTCCATTTTGGGATACTAGGTGTAATGTTCTACTCCTCAATGCTTCTTGCTTTAGCATTATGGTTTGAGAGAAATGCTTATAAGGAACCCAATATAGGTTTTAAATACTTTTACATCTCTTTATCAATTTCATTAAGTTTAATATTTATGAGTAATCTTAGTGGTAGCTATGCAAACATAGTTAGAAATTATTTGTTCCTATTTTTCCCTTTATTGTTAATTAGTTACTCAACTAAGTTACGAATACATAAAAAAAATTAAAGCAATTAGGCTTAAACTAAGAATAATATTTTTAATATCAGAAAAAATAGGATGGAAGTTTGTAAATGAAAGTAATATTTTTAGAGGCAGTACAGAGTTTCGGAGGGGCGCGTAAGAGCACACTTGAACTCGCTAAAAGAATGCAGGATATTGGACATGATGTACTGATAGTAGATTTCTGGGGCTGTGTTGACTCATTTATAAATAAGATCCATGATTATAATCTACAATATATAATTTTAGATAAACGAGATTCTCCAATTCTTATATCAGATCCTAATAAAGTTAAGAAAGTAAAAAATACGATATCGTACTCTACTCATCAGCTCAAGTACCGAGCTAAATTTAAAAAAATTGTAGACGAATTTCAGCCCGATATTGTATGCGTCAATAATATAAAGTGCTTAACTATTTTACAACCCAATTCATCTTATAAAATTGATTACTTTGTAAGAGGCTGGTTCGAAGGTCATAAATTGACTTCGAAAACTCGTTTTTTATTAAAAGCATATCAGCCAAGATTCTTAACAGTTTCACAATCTACAAGACAGGCTGTCTATACTTCAGGGCTAGCTAAACTTAAGAATATAAAAGTTCTTCATAGCGTTATTAGTGACAAAGTATTTAAAAGCTACGAGCCAAGTTACACCAAGTTTAGTAAAGAAAACCCAATAAGAATTTTACACTCAGGAGGGTTTCTTCCTTCTAAGGGTCAACATATCGCTTTAGAAATAGCTAAAAAATTAGAAGAAAAATCGATAAGCTATAAACTAACGCTAACAGGGATTATTTATTCAGGTACAGCTTCAAAAAAATATTATGAACATATAATAAGCTTAATACGCCAATATCAACTACAGGAAAATGTAGAGATAGTATTAAATAAATCAGATATTATAGATTACTTCAAATCTTGTGATATATTGATCCATCCTTCAGAAACAGAGGGATTACCCAGAGTTGCTTTAGAGTCATTTTCTTTTGGAAAGCCAGTTATCGCTAATCCAGTGGGTGGTGTAACTGATGTTGTTCTTCATAACTTTACTGGATTTATCACTGACTATAATGACATTAATCAATATGTAGAATATATAAGTTCCTATACTAATAATCTAGAACTGTATATTTTGCATAGTCAAAATGCCAGAAACCTGATTCAACAAAACTATCTGGACTCCCATCAATATAACCTTATAAATAAGACTTATCCTCTAAAATAAATTTATATTTTAAATCTTAACGCTTTTTCTTTTAAGTTTTAGTCAGTGAAAATAATATAGTACCTTAACCTTATACTCAAAAACATAAACGAATGACTTCATATAATATATACAGGACCTTTAGATGAAAGTAACTATTGCTATACCTATATATAACGCGGAAAAATATCTAGAATTAGCTATCCAATCAGTTCTTAATCAAAGCTTTACTGACTGGGAATTATTATTAGTCGATGACGGCTCTACTGATAAGTCACTAGAGATAGCTAAAAAATATGAAAAGATAGATAATAGAGTCAGAATGCTCTCTGATGGGATGAATAAAAAACTTCCATATAGACTTAACCAAATCATACGGGAGTCTAAAGGTAATTATATTGCGCGTATGGATTCTGACGACTTAATTCATCCGGATAGGTTGAATATACAAGTAAAATTTTTAGAGACTAATCCCCAGTATGATTTAGTTTCAACAGGCTCAGTATCTATCGACAACAACCATAAAGTTTATGGTTACCGTAACACTCAAAAACTACATACAAATTTCTCTTCATTACAAACCTCCTATCCTATTATCCACGCTTCCGTATTAGCCAAGAAGAGCTGGTATGAAAGGAATAAATATAATACTGATTACCCTAGATCGCAGGACTATGAGCTATGGTGTAGAACCTCTTTGAATAATGACTTAAAAATAGCTATATTGCCAGATTTATTATATTACTATAGGGAAGAAGGGATCCTAGATCCAAAAAAACTAACTAGTTCATATATCAATGGTTTAAGAATATTCGCTAAATTTTCTGGGACTGCTCAGCCTCAGAAAACTACTAAAATTGCTTTAAAAGTTGCTTTAAAAGTAATTGCTGCGCATGGACTAAACAATGTAGGCTTATTACAAAAAGTTGCAGCTTTACGAAATAATAAGGATATATCCTTAGGTATCATAAAAAAGCATCAGAGAGTTGTAGATAAAATCATAAGTGATAACAAATAAAGCTAGGAAAAAGTAATGTCTGCTTCAAAGTTTATATTCAAATTAGTACCATTTGGAATTCAAAATTTAGCAATATCTCTCATAAACGCAAATCTTTATCGAGTAAGACATGATAACTTATACCTGTATTATCGAAAATATTATGCAAAATGGGATAATGCTTCAGAAATAGAACTTAATACGGAAGCTAAAAACCGGTTCAAAAGCTTTATAAATCATGTTAAGAAAAACTCTCATTGGTATAATCAGACATTATCACCAGATAGTATATATGATTTGCAGTCAACTCCTATTTTAGAAAAAACAGATATTATTAATAACTTAGATGAGATTAGAACAGTTTCTGAAAAACAGGGGATTGTAAGTTTAACAGGAGGCACTACAGGTGCCTCCATGAAGGTAATCTACACGAAAGAGGATATGCAAGAACGTTTTGCAATACTTGATAATTTTAGAGCAAAGCATGGCTATAAACTCGGAAAAAAGACTGCATGGTTTTCCGGTAAGAACCTTATTTCTCAAAAAGATATCAATAAGGGAACATGCTCCCATTATGACTTTATTAATAAAATACGCTTCTATTCTACATTTCATATAAATAAAAAGAATTTTAATGTCTATTGGGAGTCCTTAAGTAAATTTAAACCTGAATTTATTGTTGGCTTTCCCTCTAGTGTATATGAAATTTGTGAAATAGCGGATAGTATGGGGTTAGAATTGGACCATAAGGTTAAAGTTTTTTTCCCTACCGCAGAAACTGTTCTACCTAAACATAGAGAAGTTATAGGTAAAGTATTAGGGTGCAAATTAGTAGATCAATATGCATCTTCCGAGGGAGCACCTTTTATTCTTGAATGTGAATCTGGTAACTTACATATTCATCCTCTAACTGGAATATTTGAGGTTGTTGATGAGAATTTACAGCCAGCTAAAGATGGCCAGTTATTAGTAACGTCTTTTACCACTAGGGGGACCCCTTTGGTACGTTATAGAATTGGAGACAGTATAAAGCTATCCTCTGAAGATAAGACTTGTACTTGTGGCTCAGTTTTTCCATTAGTTGATGAAATACAAGGACGTACGACTGATTATCTTGTATCCCCAACTCATGGTAAAGTGAATTTAGGAAACCTAAGCAACAGCACGAAAGACGTGAACGGCATTATTAAATTCCAAGCAATACAAAATGCACTGAACAAGATTGAAGTCTTAGTAGTCGTAAATCATAATTTCGATAGCTCTGAACAAATCAAGTTTGAGTCAGCGTTAAAGGAAAGGTTTGGACCGGAAGTTACTCTAACAGTAAATATAGTTGCAGACATACCTACTGAAAAGAGTGGTAAATTCCGAATCATTAAAAATAACTTAAGTCTAAATTAATTATGAAATTTCTAATTATAGCCAGCTATCCAGGCTCTATCCTAAAATTTCGTGGCGCTTTGATTGAAGCATTACAGAACAAAGGGTTTGAGATACATATTGCAGCCCCTGAATTTGGTAACCACCCCGAAGATGTTACAGTGCTTAAGAACCTAGGTTACACACTTCATGATATACCACTGCAACGAACTGGCACTAATCCTCTAAAGGATGCTGCTGCGTTATCTGTACTATATTTAATAATGAAGAAAGTTAAACCTAGCTATGTTATGAGCTATACAATCAAGCCTGTCATCTATGGAATACTAGCAGCGTGGGCATCAAAGATTCCTAACCGCTATGCCCTAATAACGGGATTGGGCTATGCCTTTCAACAGGTTGAAGAAACAGGTCATCGCAGTAATCTACAGAAACTTATACATGGACTGTATAAGCAAGCTCTATCAAAGACGTCCAAAGTTTTTTTTCAGAATCCAGATGACCTAAACCTATTTAAACAGCTAAAGCTTATTTCCCCTGCTACACCTACAGCAGTAGTCAATGGCTCAGGGGTCGATATCTCTGAGTATGAAGTTGTGCCCTTACCTGTCGCAGGTGATAATACTACCGAACTCAGATTTCTGCTTATTGCCCGCCTGCTTGGAGATAAAGGAGTCAGAGAGTATGCGCAAGCTGCCAAACGTATTAAAGCAAAATATCCTCAAACTCAATTTGCCTTGGTCGGTTGGATTGATGACAATCCAGACAGTATAGAACAGCAAGAGTTGGATAACTGGATTGAAGATGGAACTATTAACTTCTGGGGTAAGCTTTCAGATGTCAAGCCAGCTATAGCCGCTAGTTCAATTTATGTTCTACCCTCCTATAGAGAAGGTACACCTCGTACAGTGCTAGAGGCTATGGCAATGGGAAGACCAGTGATTACTACCGATGCACCAGGCTGTCGCGAAACTGTTACAGATGGGGTTAATGGATTTTTAGTACCTGTTAAATCAGTAGATAAACTGACTGAGGCTATGGAGAGATTGATCGCCGATCCGGCTTTGATTAATACTATGGGTAAAGCATCTCGCCAAATCGCTGAAGAAAAATTCGACGTACACGCTGTCAATACATCTATGCTCAAAGAAATGGGGCTATAGCTTACAAGGTCATTCATATGCTCAAAAGACTAATCGATATTACTGCCAGTGGCGCAGCTTTAACTGTTCTATCTCCGGTATTAGCTATTACGGCTTATAAAGTAAAAAAGAACTTAGGATCTCCTGTCTTATTTAAACAAACACGCCCTGGCCTAAATGGCAAGCCGTTTGAAATGATTAAGTTTCGTACCATGAAAGATGCCACTGATAGTGATGGCAACTTATTACCAGATAGCGAACGTTTAACGCCATTTGGTCAAAAGTTGCGCAGTACCAGTATTGATGAGCTGCCTGAGCTTTGGAATGTATTAAAAGGTGATATGAGCTTAGTAGGCCCTCGCCCACTGTTAATGGAGTACTTGCCTCTGTACAACAGTGAACAAGCGCGTCGGCATAATGTTCGCCCAGGAGTAACTGGCTATGCTCAAGTCAACGGTCGAAATGCGATAAATTGGGAGCAGAAATTTGCGCTCGATACTTGGTATGTTGATAACCAATCACTATGGCTAGACTTCAAAATTCTAGCGAAGACAGTTAAACAAGTACTTATCAAGGATGGTATTAGTGCTGACGGTGAAGCGACAATGAGTAAGTTTACGGGTTCTCAAAACCAGTCCGCTTTAGAAAATAGCTATGAGTAAAGTATTTGCTGTTTATGGCGCTTCAGGCTGTGGTCGGAGCTTAATGCCAGTAGCTGTTGATCAATTACAAAGATTAGATACTCAAGTAGATAGCCAAATCGTATTTATTGACGACGCATTAGATAAAGATACTAATGTTAACGGCTATACAGCGATGAATTATGCAAGATTTAAAAGTATAGATAGTGATAATAAGTTTGTCCTAATTGCCATTGCTAATAGCAGCATTCGTCAAAAAATTGCAGATAAACTGGTTCAAGATGGTATCTCGTTGTGGACAGTAAAAGGAACGACCACCTTAATTATGGATGCAGTCAGTATCGCTGCCGGTGCTGCACTCAGTCCATTTGTCACTATTGCTGCTAATGTGACTATCGGTACATGCTTCCATGCCAATTTATATAGCTATGTGGAACATGATTGCGTGATTGGCGATTATGTCACCTTTGCCCCACGCGTCAGTTGCAATGGCAATATTCATGTCCATGACCATGCTTATATCGGCACAGGGGCAGTCATTAAGCAAGGCACACCTGATAAGCCATTAGTTATTGGTAAAGGTGCCATTGTTGGGATGGGTGCGGTGGTTACCAAAGACGTACCAGCTGGGGCAGTCATGATTGGTAATCCTGCAAGACCAATCAATAAATGAAAAACTCAGAATCAAATATTACATTATAAATTACTAAT
Organism: Psychrobacter communis; assembly: GCF_014836505.1. Lineage (NCBI taxonomy): Bacteria > Pseudomonadati > Pseudomonadota > Gammaproteobacteria > Moraxellales > Moraxellaceae > Psychrobacter > Psychrobacter communis. The sequence continues at coordinate 28,364 of NZ_JACSQR010000019.1, read as the reverse complement.
CATGAATTTAATAAAACTTTATCAATACCGAAATATAATATGCTAAAGTCAGTCAGGTATAGTTAAAGGTAGCCAATCTATTTTAAATATCTATGCCTTTCCAAAATAAGATAAGTTAAGAGTAGTGGATGTAGCTTGGAGATATCAGCTAAATTTTTAAAAATTATTTTATTATGGCTTAATCCTTACGTATTACAGATGAAACATCTATGCTCATATTGGGAGTTCTATAAATGAAATATCGCTTAAATAATAAGACTAAAAATGCTATTAAATCTATTGTCTTTAGTACAACGCAAAGTAATTTCCTAGTTCAGTCTGTTGCTTTTAAGGTACGTTATGGAAATGTAAATAAGAAATTATTTAAAAAAAGCTTAAGTCCTAATATCTTAAATAATTATCGAGAAAAATGGCAGCATCTTGGATACCCGGTTGAGACAAAAACCTTATTACTCTCGTACAACTTGTCTGGGATAGTGGATTTAAATATTGTACCTGAAAATATATTTGCAGCAGTTATTGAGCCAAGTATTAACTACTATAAGGACAAGCAATTATCCTTACTTTCAACCAAAAATTTTTATGAAAAATGGTTTGATAACGCAAAAGTATTCCCAAAAAGTTACCTTCATAAGATAGATGATATTTTTTATGATTCAAAACTAAATCGAATTGATGATATAGGTCTTTATCTTGTTAATTTTAAGTTTGAATATCCATTAATTTGCAAGCCAAGTTTAGGAACTGCAGGTGGTGAAGGTGTTAAAACTATCAAATCTCTTGATGAGTTAATAGATAGTTTAGAATCCTACAAACATTTGGTTATTCAAGAAAAGATAAGACAAAGTAGCTATCTAAGTTCTATCAATCCTGATATTAATAGCATTAGGACTTGCTTGTATAGAGACTTGAGCGGTAATTTCAACGTACTTAACAATAGCATACGCTTTGGTATAAATGGTAGTTTAGACAATGAAACTGCGGGTGGTATTGTTTGTAACATTCAGGATGAAGGACAGCTTAATGAATATGCTGTTTCTAAATACTGTGATATTTATTTCAATCATCCAAATACTGGTATCGAATTTTCTGATGTAAAAATTCCTAATTATGAGGAATTGATAAATATTTCTGTAGAGCTTGCTAACCAAATTCCTCTAGCGAATATAGTTAGTCTTGATATGTGTTTAGATGAAAATAATAAATGGAGATGTATTGAAGTTAATTTGGATAATCAAACCATAAGATTCAGCCAATATGCTGGCAAAGGTTTTTTTGGGGATTTTACTGACGAGGTCATACAACGTGTATTAAATGATAAAGCTTCAAGTATCTAATAAAGATTTTTTGTAACTTCATAAGTTTATAATTTCATAAATGAATCTTCAATGTCAACTAGGTAGAGTAAGTTCTCATTGCTGGCTTATCTATGGTGCTATATTTAAAAAAGGTCTTCACTCTACTAGCATTGCGTAATACGAACCATTACCACTGACCAATCAGGTTGTAGAGCGCGCTAAATAGATGAGTAAAAGCCGTGTTTGCGATAACCCAGAGAGCAAGTGATAGTTAGTTGTAGTAAAATCATTTAGTTAATTTATTTTATAATACTTTTAGAGTCAGATAAATATACTATATTCCCTAAAAATAGAAATTATATGTTTGCTCTCTAAAAAATGAGATTTATAATTATAGATATTTGTTGATAAAATATAAATGCTGTTATTCCATTATTAATAAGGTATAGATTCAGATTATGCTAAACACCCTATTTTCACCTTGGCCAAGCTTTACTCAAGAAGAGGCTGATGCGGTCAGTCAAGTATTATTATCCAACAAGGTAAATTACTGGACAGGGCAAGAGTGTCGTCAGTTTGAGACTGAGTTTGCTAAATGGGCTGATAGCAAATATGCCATTGCAATGGGCAATGGTACGTTGGCATTAGACGTTGCCTTACAAGCGTTAGATATCGGCGCAGGCGATGAAGTAATCGTCACGCCGCGTACCTTTATCGCTAGTATATCTTCAGTTGTCAATGCGGGAGCGACCCCTGTTTTTGCTGATGTCGATGAAGCAACTGGTAATATTACGCCTGAGTCGATCGCGGCGGTATTGACGGCTAAGACCAAAGCTATCGTCTGCGTGCATTTGGCAGGCTGGCCTTGTGATATGGATGGCATCATGGCGTTGGCGGATAAGCATAATCTATACGTAATTGAGGATTGCGCGCAGGCGCACGGTGCGCTCTATAAAGGTCGTAGCGTTGGTAGTATCGGCCATATCGGTGCGTGGAGCTTTTGCCAAGATAAAGTGATGACCACAGGCGGTGAAGGCGGTATGGTCACCACCAATGATGAGCAATTATGGCGCAAAATGTGGGCTTATAAAGACCATGGCAAAAGCTATGCAGCGGTCTATGAGGCCGAGCATCCACCAGGCTATCGCTGGCTGCATGAAAGCTTTGGTACCAATTGGCGCATGACTGAAATGCAAGCAGTGCTTGGTCGTATTCAATTAACGAGGATGCCTGATTGGACCGCCAAACGTACGGCTAATGCTCAAGCTATCTTAGATGCCTGTGCGAAATGGGAAGCCAAAGGCTATCTTTCTGTACCAAGACTAGAAGAATCAGCGCAGTTTGCAGATTCGACCCACGCCTATTATAAGCTCTACGTTTATGTGCAACCAGACAACCTACCGAAAGAGTGGTCACGAGATCGGATTATTGAAGAGATAAATAAGTTAGGGGTTCCTTGTTTTTCTGGTTCCGCTTCTGAAGTTTATCTGGAAAAAGCGTTTGATAATACAGGTTTGCGTCCTGAAAGCAGATTGCCAGTCGCCAAGCAGCTCGGCGAAACCAGCTTGATGTTTCTCGTGCATCCAACGTTAACGGAAGACGAAATTAAGCAAACCGTACAAGCAATTGATAGCGTATTTGCGAATATACATAACCAATAAGATATCAGTTGTTGAGTTAAGTTAAATTTAGTTACATTAATACAAATTGATGTTTGACCCATAGTATTTATAAACCATTGGCATTTATAATGAACCCTTTACAACCGAAGAGTATTTGATCATGTACAAGAAGCTAAGCATTTTATTGAGTTTTGGGGTCTTATCATCAGTGTCGATGTCGGCATCTGCACAAAACCTGTATATGAACGATCTAAAGCTCAAGGCAGATCTTGACTGGCTGAATACTCAAGGGGTTGCGCAGATTAGCACCAGTACTTGGCCGCTGACGGGCAATGAGATTAAGCGTGCTTTAAATACAGCTACTGCCCAGACGCCAGCGCAGCAGCAGATCCTACAGTCGGTACAAACGCGATTGAATCAAAACCGCAACTCAGTGGTAAAAGGCTCGGCAGCCCTGCATATACAAACCAATAGAGATCAGCTACCACAAAAATTTGCTGATGATCAACTTGCGGGTCAGCAAGCAAGCGTTGGCGTGTCACTTAGCGAAGCGGAGTGGGAATTTAATTTACAAGCCAATTTGAAAAATGACAAACTCATCGATGACAGCTCAGATGTTAGCTTTGAGGGCTCATACCTTGCTGGTACCGCTGCCAATCACTGGTTGATTGCAGGTAAAATTCCGACGTGGTGGGGACCTGGGCATGATGGTAGCCTTATTCGAGGCGATGCAAGCTTACCAGTAGCTGGTTTTACCATGCAACGTGATCAACAAACTGCGCCGACATCCCCATATTTATCGTGGGTTGGACCTTGGCAGTATCAGCTATTTGCCGGTCAGTTAGAGGATTATGAGGCGATTCCTGATGCTAAGCTGTTTGGCGCAAGGCTGACGGCTAGTCCTTGGGAATGGTTAGAAGTCGGTGCTTCTCGTACCTTTATGTGGGGCGGTGAAGGTCGTCCACAGAGTTTTGGCTCCTTTACCGATGCTCTGTTAGGAACTAGAGATAATGGTGGTAACGAAAGAGGGGATCCGGCCAATCAGCTAGGCGGTTTTGACGCGCGTTTAAGTTTAGCACCATTGGTGAATGTGCCTGCTGGCGTTTATGCCCAATATGTGGGTGAAGATGAAGCAGGTGGCTTACCGGCTAAAAATATGTATTTAGCCGGTGTTGATTATGCGTCTGCTGCTTACGGCAAACCTTATCAGCTTTATGCGGAGTATACAGATACCCGTACTAGCGGTGAGGTAAGAGGTATCTCTTACGACCATAGTATTTATACAGATGGCTATTATCAGCAAGGTTTCCCATTAGGCTATGCGCTAGGCGGTGATGCGGAGAGTATCGCACTTGGTGGCCGCTTATGGCTTGATAACCGTAATTTTATTAACGCAAAATTACAGCATGCTAAGGTGAATCAAGCCGATGAAGCCATTAATCAAGCCTTCCCAACGACTGATAAGCTGACAGCTATCGACGTCGCTTGGGAACATCAATACAATCCGAAGACACTGATATCTAGTAGGCTTTGGGCAGTCGACTCTGATATCCAGTCCACTGATGTCGGCGTAGGTGTAGGTATTGAGCTACAGACTTATTAAATGGTTATTTAGCTGATTTACGAAAGCTCTGTAATATATGTAATCGGTCTATTATCTTTTAATAGACCGATTTTTTTATAATCTTCCTATGGTCTTGATACTGTGCGCTAGGATTTTTTAGCTCAGACAGGTACAATATAGTCTCGATCAACGGTCAAAAAGAATTGACCGAGCATAAGACAGGCATGCAAAAACTTGCAGGCGCTGTCTTTATTTTTATCGCACCCTATTTTTTATCGCACCCTTTATTGGAGTTACTATGTCAACTGCGTCTATTACGTCAACTGCCCAAGGATCTGCTACCGTTTTGGACGGTAAAGCACTTGCTAAACAAATAGAACAGCAACTGAGTGCGCGTGTAGACGCTATTAAAGCGAAAACAGGCCGTACTCCAAGCCTCGCGACGATATTGGTCGGTGACGATCCTGCTTCTGCGACTTATGTACGTATGAAAGGCAATGCGTGTAAGCGTGTCGGCATGGACTCTATACGCGTTGAAATGCCAAGTGCGACGACGACTGCAGAGCTGATGGCAAAAATAGACGAGCTTAATAGCAATCCAGACGTTCATGGTATTTTGCTGCAGCATCCAGTACCGGCTCATATCGATGAGCGTGCTTGCTTCGAGCAGATTGACTTGGCAAAAGACGTCGATGGTGTGACCTGTCTTGGCTTTGGTCGCATGGCGATGCAGCAGTCCGCTTATGGCTCATGTACCCCGCAAGGTATCATGCATTTACTAGAGCATCATAATATTGAGCTGTCAGGTAAAGAGGCCGTGGTCGTAGGTCGTAGTGCAATTTTAGGTAAACCAATGGCAATGATGCTATTAAATGCCAACTGTACCGTAACGATTTGCCATTCAAGAACGCAAGATTTAGAATCGCATATTAAGCGTGCTGATATCGTGGTTGGGGCAGTGGGCGTACCTGAATTGATCAAAGCTGATTGGATTAAAACCGGCGCGGTAGTCATCGATGCAGGTTTCCATCCGACTGATAATGGCGGCGTCGGTGATATCGAATTGCAAGGCGTAGAAAATATCGCTAGTGCTTATACACCGGTTCCCGGCGGTGTTGGCCCGATGACCATTAATACCTTAATTCGCCAAACCGTTAATGCGGCCGAAAAAGCTGCTGGTTTAGACAACAGTGCAGTCAGCTAATGAAGACGCTGTCAGAGCAAAAACCAGAACAGCAATCTGAACAGCTATCGACAGAGAAAAATAATAAAGCCTATCAAAGCAATGCTATCGATGTAGCAAAATCCAATATGGGTATCCATGAGCGCATGCAGCATATCGGCCGTGAGTTTGTCGATATCTGCCACTATATTATTTTATTCTTAATCAGCGTGGTGGTCGTTTGGACGGCGGGCAAAGAGTTCTTTTCTATTGTGCAAAAAGGCTCAGCAGATTTAAAAGATATTTTATTGCTGTTTATTTATCTTGAGCTGCTCGCTATGATTGGGATTTATTTTAAAACCCACCGTTTGCCGGTGCAGTTTTTGATATTTATTGCGATTACTGCTTTATCACGCCATTTGGTGGTTGACGTGCAAGCGGTATCAGATAACTTTCATCTGTGGCTATTGGCAACGATTTCCTTTGCCATTATGGTACTGAGTGCGTCGATTGTAATATTAACGTGGACGGCGAAGATGTTTGGGCGACCAGAAGATTATTTGGATGATCATCAAATAAGTAGTACCGAGCATCATCTACCAAGCGTTGATAGTAAGCCTTATCGTAAATAAGGTTTTTTCAAAAAATATCATTATTGAATGGCTTTCAATAAATCGCTGCGAATAAATGGTTTTTAATAAAAAAAGGGTTGCCAATTAAATGGCAGCCCTTTTTTTGTCTAAAATTCTCTTAAATTACAGCCAACCCAAGCGTTTAAAGTTAAGATATAAAAAGCTACATAACGAGATAATAACTGCCATGATAACCAGATAAGAATACTGCCAATGCAGCTCAGGCATAAAATCAAAGTTCATGCCATAGATACCAGCAATCGCTGTCGGCACCGCTAAAATACCAGCCCAAGCAGCGAGTTTACGTACCACCTCATTCTGTCCCATATTTACCATGGCGAGGTAAGTATTCATGACCACGCTAAGCATTTCATTTAAGCCATTAATCGCATCTAAAGAATGTAGTAAATGGTCATTCACATCTCGGAAATAAGGTTTTGCAGCATGGGAAAACGGCGATATCAAATCGCTTTTATCGTGATTAATAAAGAAACTACAGATATCTTGTACCGGTAAAATTACCGCACGCATATGCACCAGCTGCGATTTTAATTCATACAGATTTCTAAGCGTTTCTTTATTAAACTCATAAGTAAAAATGTTACGTTCTTGCTCACGCAGATAACTGCCTAAGCGATCGGTAATCGGCATATAGTTATCGACGATAAAATCGAGTATGGCATGCAGGACAAAGATAGGCCCCATGCGCAGCTTTTCTGGGCGGCGATGACAGTGTTCGCGCACCGGCGCATAAGAGTTCGACGGCCCATTACGAATGGTAATCAGATAGTTTTTGCCCATAAATATCGCCGTGGTGCCGTAGCGAATGACGTTGTCTTCGAGCTTGGCGGTACGTAGCACCACAAATATCATGTCATTATCGTAGTTTTCAACTTTTGCGCGCTGATGGTCAGCAAAGGCATCTTCAATAGCTAGTTCGTGCAGCTCAAAGGCATCTCTCACTTTTACCATGGTCTCTAAACTTGGGTCATAAAGACCAAGCCAGATAAATTGCCCGCTATTACTTAAAGCGCGACTGACATCATTTAATCCAATTTTATTGACTTTTTCGCCAGTTTTACGCGAGTAGGCATAGCAATTGACCACTTCATCATCGCTCGATAAGTCGATATCTTCATAGCGCTCAGAGTCGGGGTCATAGACGGTCATGGTCTCAATCGTATCCTCGACCGTCGCATCGGCATCGCCATAAATATAGCTGTCGTAGCTGGCATAATTGTCTAAATAAGAGCGCTCATCGCCCATGCTGGTGTCGATAAGGCTGACATTAGAGTCAGGTGTGATACGCGTTGTCGGTTTGACAATCAGGTCATCATCTTGGTTCATACCTTCTCCTTTAGTCGGTGGCTGATGCTAAATAAAATAAACATTAAATAAGTTATGACATGAGACTATAGTTCTTTGCCCCTTACTTTCATGTGCATTACTTCTCTGCTCATTGCTTCTTACCAAGCTATAATGCATAGCGTTTTAGCGTTTCGATATCAACCAAACTTAATAAGCTTTCATGACAGGCTTCGAGCTTTATCTGCGGGGCAATATCGAAGTCTAAGGCTTCAACCCAGCGTAGCGCGCAGATACACCAGTAATCACCAGGTTGCAGGCCAGCAAAACCATACTCAGGTAACGGCGTGATTAAATCATTACCACGACTGGCAGAAAAGTTTAAAAATTCACTGGTCATCTTCGCGCAGACGGTATGCTGACCAACGTCATGGTTGCCGGTATGACAAAAGCCATTGCGATAATAGCCAGTAATAGGGTCAAAACAACAGCTGGCGAGGGCAGTGCCAAGAACGTTGGTTTGGTTGATGGCAGGGTTTGGGTGGTAATCAGATGACATAAGGCTTTCCGAGATAAAAATATGCTTTAGTGTAACATGAGTCTAGCGATAAGGCGTTATCAAGCAACAGATGGTAAACGCTTTACAAGGTTTAAGTACGGTTTATGAGTCAGGCCGCTTCTTTGTTAAAGAATAAGTTTAGGAGACAATGAGTTCATTACATCATGCGTTCGCAAGATAATTAGATAGTAATTGGAGGTAATTGTCACTAGGCGAAGCTTGGCTGCTATGCTAAACTAAAGCATAAAGTGCCTTGATTATTTATCGATTATTTATCCTAGTTTTCTATCGCATAAATTTTAGCGCATAAAGATACTCGTCTTATCATCCTAACTTATACTTATTACTCACCCTTTTGCGGTCACCTAGTTTGCTTATAGATAATTGGGTCGGTGATGTTGCGCGTCAAAAACACAAAACGCCTTATATCACTGCCATTATGAATACGACTTTTTAGTACCGCATCAGTACCGCGTTTTTGGTAAGCGCTACGCCAAACAAGGATTCATTGTGTCTGTCAGTTCTGATTTTGCAAAACCTGCCCAGTCAAATACGACAAAACCAGCGGCGACCCAGCCTGCTGATAACCGTGCTGCCGCTAATGGTCTGCCATATCTGAGCAACTTTGCCAGCGACGTTGCCAATAACAGCTGGCTGCTGCCTGATGGGGTCGTCGATGTATTGTTTGAAGATGCTCATAAGCAAGAGGTACTGAGACATCAATTGATCCAGCAGCTTATTAGCCATGGCTATGAGTTGGTCAATCCGCCGATGATTGAGTTTACCGAATCGTTATTGAGTGAAGCTTCAGAAGATTTAAAACGCCAAACCTTTAAGATTATCGATCAGCTGACCGGTCGTTTGATGGGCGTACGCGCGGATATTACCCCGCAGATTTTGCGTATTGATGCCCATCATGGCGGTCAAGGGATTGCACGTTATTGCTACGCAGGCGACGTCATTCATACCTTGCCTTCAGGGCTCTTTGGCTCACGTACACCGCTACAACTCGGTGCGGAGATATTTGGTTGCGGCGAGCTTGCAGCTGATATCGAGCTGATAGATGTGCTGTTTAGTATGGTCAACAGCTTAGATATGAGCGCAGCATTGCATATTGATTTGGGTCATGTGGCGATATTTAAGCGTTTGGCAGCATTGGCTGAGTTGTCGGATAATGACACCGAGCAATTGATGCATCTGTATGCCAATAAAAATTTACCAGAGCTAAAACGTGTCTGCCAGCTATTGACAATGGGTAATGATTTTTACGCATTGGCGCGCTTTGGTCATGATATGGCAAAACTGTTAGACACCCTGTCAAATACTGCTAAGCAAGATACACACATCGTGACGGCTGTCGATGAGTTGCAACGTTTAAAAGCCCATTTAGAGACGCAGTGGCAGACGCCAGTCAGTATCGATGTGACCGAACTGTCAGGCTATCATTATCATACCGGTATTATCTTTAACGGCTATATCAATAGTGAAACCCAGCCGCTGGTACGTGGTGGGCGTTTTGATGGTATGCAAAGTGTTGGTCAATTAAGCGCAAAGCAGCCACGTCAAGCGACAGGCTTTAGTATGGATGTCAGCCGTTTGTTGGCGCATACGCAGCTTGAGTCACCAATTATTGTACTGGTTGATTATGAGGCTTTACAGCACGCTAATGCTGATAAAGCGCAAATGCAGAATCTATTACAACAAGTCACAAGCTTACGTCAACAAGGTTACCGCGTCACTATGCCATTAACGGCTGATGACCGTCCAGCAGCGATGACGCATCGTTTAAACTTTGTAGATAATGAGTGGCGTCTAGAAGCGGTTTAAATTTAAAAAAACCGTTACGCTCACAACCAGTTTGCATAAGGCTTATTTATCGAAGCTTATTTATTAAATTTTGAAAAACAGACAGTGAATAACATATCATTTCTTAGTACTAAGTAAGTTTTGCTAGGTTGTTTTAAAATTATTGCTGCACACACCTCAATACATAAAGGTAAGGATTAATCATGGGTAAGAATGTCGTAGTTTTGGGTAGCCAATGGGGCGATGAAGGTAAAGGTAAAATCGTTGATTTACTGACCGAAAAAGCCTCAGCCGTTGCACGTTTCCAAGGCGGGCATAATGCCGGTCACACCTTAGTTGTCGATGGCAAAACCACCATCCTACATCTGATTCCTTCAGGTATCTTGCGTGAAGGCGTAACGTGCTTCATCGGTAACGGCGTGGTGCTAGCACCTGACGCTCTATTAAAAGAGATGAAAGCTCTAGAAGAAAAGAATGTGCCAGTCCGTGAGCGCCTACGTATTTCACCAAACTGCCCATTGATTATGCCTTATCACGTCGCGCTTGACCAAGCACGCGAAGCTAAGCGCGGCACGGGCAAAATCGGTACCACAGGTCGCGGTATTGGTCCAGCTTATGAGGATAAAGTTGCGCGCCGTGCAATTAAACTTGCTGACTTGTTCCGTGATGACTTAGAAGAAAAACTACGTAATTTAATTGAATATCATAACTTCCAACTGACTCAGTACTATAAAGTTGATGCCATTGATTTTGATGAAACCTTTAAGCTTTGCCAAGAGTGGCGCGAAGAAATCAAAGGTATGGTTACTGATGTAACAGAAGACCTAAACCAATTACGTCTTGCTGGCAAAAACCTAATGTTTGAAGGTGCGCAAGGTACCTTGCTTGATATCGACCATGGTACTTACCCGTTTGTGACCAGCTCTAGTGTCACTGCGGGCGGTGTATCGACTGGTACCGGTATTGGTCCATTATATTTAGACTATGTATTGGGTATCACTAAAGCGTACACTACGCGCGTTGGTAGCGGTCCATTCCCAACTGAGTTGTTTGATGATGTTGGTGCGCATTTGGCCAAAGTCGGTCATGAGTTTGGTGCAACCACTGGTCGCGCGCGTCGCTGTGGTTGGTTCGATGCCGAATCATTACGCCGTGCTGTGGTACTGAACTCTATGTCAGGTATCTGCTTGACTAAGCTTGACGTGTTAGACGGTCTAGAAGAGCTATTAATCGGTGTCGGTTATAACTTACCTGAGACGGAGTGTGCTGGCGCGCATGATGCTGAATTCTATGAGTCAGTCGCGCCTAAGTACGAAACCCTACAAGGCTGGAGCGAGTCAACCGTTGGTATCACCAGCTATGACGACCTACCAGAAAACGCCAAGATTTACATCAAACGTATCGAAGAGTTGATTGGTTGCCCAGTTGATATCATCTCAACCGGTCCTGACCGTGAAGAAACGATTGTATTACGCGATCCGTATGATGCTTAATTAGTAAAACAGCTATTTATTATAATAACCTCCATTGTTTAAACGCAGTGGAGGTTTTTTTATGAGAGCTTTTTAAGAAGATGTATAAAATACTTACAGTTATTAATTACATAAAATCAAGACAAGCGCTTTCAAAAAAGATTAAGCTAATAGTAATAGCGACAACAACCTTGTTTTTGTTGAATAGCTTTTTATGTATCAAAAAGGATTTTTGATTATCAGCAAACCATAAGAGGGACCTAACATGAAAACTGATATTATGAAGCACATTATGGTTAAAACCTCATTAGCCATATTGACGTCCGCAGCTTTTATGTTGCCCATGCTGTCTTGGGGCGCCCAAAATTGTGATAAACCCATCAATGATTTTGACGGTCTTTATTGCTTAACCAAAGTATATCTAGAAGCAGATAAAGAGCTTAATAACTCTTATACCAAGCTAAATAAAGTTTTAAATAGCCAGCAAAAAACCACACTTAAACGTGGGCAACTTGCTTGGATGCGTGACCGAAATGATCAATGTAGCTATCATGATGACGATGGTTTTTATGTCAATATGGACTGCGCTACCCGTATTACTACCAAACGGGTCAATTTCTTAAATGACCGTGTGCGTGAATGTAATGCTGGCAGCTGTCGAGACAGTCGTTTAGGAGAGTAATTGGCTAAACGTATGGTTATAAAAGCGATTGTAATGGTATTTGTATTGCCTTTATAGCAGTAAACTTTAAATATACCAGTAAGCTTTAAAATGGTGATTTTCTAAAGCATAGCAATTTTAAAGCTTTTTTAAACCTTAATTTTCTGAGCGCTTAACGTAATTAACGCTATCATTTATAGGCTCAATCATTATAATATGCAACAATCCTGTATTGGTGTCCAATGTTGTTTGAATTCATATTTTAATATTGATAAATCATGAGTCATTTCAATAAATCCAAGTCAATATGGTGGCCTGAGATAAAATGAGTGGTTATTGATGAAACCACCTCTTTACTATTCCATGCCTTATTTTAGTGTAATTTTTTAACCCCTCATCTATTAGGAGCTTTTCATGGCTAACGAACGTACTTTATCTATCATCAAACCTGACGCAGTAGCTGGCAACCACATCGGCGCTATCTACGACCGTTTTGAAAAAGCGGGTCTAAAAATTGTTGCAGCCAAAATGCTACAACTTGATGATGAAAAAGCAGGCGGTTTCTACGCTGAGCACGCTGAGCGTCCATTTTACAACGACCTAAAATCTTTCATGATGTCAGGTCCAGTATTGGTATCAGTACTAGAAGGCGAAAACGCAATCGCTAAGCACCGTGAAATCATGGGCGCAACTAACCCAAAAGACGCTGCTGAAGGCACTATCCGTGCTGACTTCGCTAGCAGCATTGATGAAAACGCCGTTCATGGTTCAGATTCAGCGGAATCAGCAGCACGTGAAATCAGCTACTTCTTCAATGAAGATGAAGTTTGTGCACGTACGCGTTAATAGCAGCAGTTATTGATAATCGCTTTGATGCTGGTTATCGATAATTAATATAGCAAGACGGCTTATATCTTTTGGTATAAGCCGTTTTAGCTATAATAGTTTGATTCTATATTGAAATTCTTAAAGATCTGCCTCATTATTAGTTTTACGAGCATTATCAATCCCTTATCAGTATATTTTTATCAGTTTTAAGTATTCACCAATATATCGATAAAAAATGCGCTCATAACGGATTGCTTATGCACTCATACATCAGATGTATGATTAACTGGCAACGCCCATCTCAATAATTGCAGCGCTTATGTTAGTGGCTGCAAAAAGGTTACCTATTATGTCCACTCTTGAAACCCCTATTCAACATATCCCAGCACAGACTGTTAAAAAGCCAGTTAATAGCATCAAGCTTGTCGATGAAGCACAAGCGAAAACCAACTTATTGGGCATGACGCAAGCGCAACTGGCCGATTATTTCAAAAGTATTGGCGAAAAGCCGTTTCGTGCGACGCAAGTGATTAAATGGATTTATCAGCACGGGGTGACCGATTTTGAGCAAATGACCAATTTGAGCAAATCCTTGCGTGATAAATTATCAGCCCATGCTTGTGTTACGCCGCCAAAAGTGATTCATCGTCAGTATAGCGATGATGGCACGCGTAAATGGGTGTTTGAAGTCACCGGCGGTTCATTGGTCGAGACGGTATTGATTCCGGCAGATGATAGCAAACTAAACGGCCGTAAGACTCTTTGTATCTCCTCGCAAGTTGGCTGCGCGCTAGACTGTAGTTTTTGCAGTACTGGTAAGCAAGGTTTCGAGCGTGATTTAACCCCTGCCGAAATTATCGGCCAATTATGGGTGGCGAATGCTTCTTATATGAGCGATGACAATGACAGCTTGGAAAACGTTGACCATAGTTTATGGGAAAATAACGTCACCAATGTCGTGATGATGGGTATGGGTGAGCCTTTATTAAATTATAAACCCGTGGTTGGCTCAATGGAGCTGATGCTAAGCGATCATGCTTACGGTTTATCAAAACGCCGTGTGACGCTATCGACTTCAGGCGTGGTGCCAAAAATGTACCAATTGGCGCAAGATATTGATGTGGCATTGGCGATATCCTTGCATGCACCAAACGATGAGTTGCGTAATGAGCTGGTGCCGATTAATAAAAAATATCCGTTAGATGAGCTGATTGCCGCGGCAAAAAACTACGTTTATGATGTCAATCCGCGTCATAAAAAGCATGTCACGATTGAATATGTCATGCTTGATGGCGTCAATGATAGCAATGAGCACGCCCATCAACTGGTGGCATTATTAAAAGATTTGCCAAGTAAGATTAACCTGATTCCGTTTAACCCGTTCCCGCATGCGCCGTATGATAAATCGAGCAATAACCGCATTCATGCCTTTAGCGATATTTTAAGCCAAGCGGGTTTTGTGTGTACCATTCGCCAAACGCGCGGTGATGATATCGATGCCGCTTGTGGTCAATTGGTTGGACAAGTGGCGGATAGAACGCGTCGTTCAGCAGCGTGGCAGCAAAGTATTAAAGAACGTGAAAGTATTTAACGCCATTTTTATTGTCCAAAGTTAGGAAGTTAGGATTAAATATTTGCTGATTGACAATTAGACAGGTAAGAGAAAGAATTGAATTGCTTAACTGTCTTTTTTCTCTCACAACGGTAATAAAATGTAGTTACGGGCATCGATAACAAAGAGCAGTATAATTAATATCAACTAAATTGTACTTATGGGTGCTAAATCCATTAAACTGATGCTTCGATGATCGAACGCATTGACCCACAGTTTTATGATGGCGGCTATGATGACTTTAAAAACTCTTTGTCAGTTCAAATATCAAACCTTATCCTCTCAACCAGCGCAGCAATCAGCTGTTAGTATTGCCCAAACGCGCGGCGCGAAAGCTATTTTGTTAGCCAGTGCGTTAAGTGCTTTGTTATTAAGCGGTTGTCAAAGTACGACGACCACAGATTTGATTGGTAATACACCTTATCAAACGTCGACGCGACCGAGCGACAATCGCAATTTAGATCAGCAAGAAATTGCTCGCGTTCGCACGTCACTTGCTGCACAATATATCCGCAAAAATGAGCTCGATACCGCCCAGCGCCAACTTGAAAAAGCCTTTGCTGCCGATAGCCGTTATGCGCCTGCCTATGATATGATGGGCATTTTGTTGCAGCAAGAGGGCAGTCGCCTAAATCTTGCGAAAGCCGATCAATACTTTAAAAAAGCCATTATGCTAGATAAAGATTTTGATCAAGCGCACAATAATTACGGCGTTTATTTGTCGCAAATGAAGCGCTATAAAGAGGCGGCGGAGCAGTTTGAGATTGCAGGGGCGGCGCTTGGCTATGAAGGCCGAATTGGGGCGTTAGAGAATTTAGGGCGTACCTATCTTCAGCTCAATGATCATCCAGCCGCTGCCAAAGCATTTTTACGCGCTTTAGATGGCAACCGTAATAGTGTGATTGCGCATATTGAACTGGTTGATTTGCTACTTGAGCAGCAACGTGTACAGCAGGCTCAAAGGCTTTATGATGAAACCTTGCTACTGGTACAAGGACAGGGTATTAGCCCGCGTCTGCTATTACAGGGTATCAAACTTGCCGCGGCACAAAATAACATAGCAACGCGCCAGCAATTGGCTCAGCAGCTTTTATCTGCTTACCCACTAAGCGATGAAGCAAAACAACTTAAGATTTGGCTTAATAATCCAGAGGCACCATGGAAATGACCACCCCATCATCAAACACACAATCTAACGCTCAGGGATCATTTGGTGCCATGTTGCAGCAAGCCCGCAAAACCAAACAAGTCAGTTTAGAAGAGGCTGCTGCCGAATTATTTATTTTAAAACGTCATTTACAAGCGCTCGAAAATGAGAATTTTGCGGATTTACCACAAGCGGCGTTTGCACGCGGTTTTGCGATTAATTATGCTAAGTTTTTGGGTTTAGATCCCACAAAAGTAGCGAGCAGCTTTGATGCTGCTTATCCTAATGAGCTAAAAGCGCGCGCCCCTCAGAATATTGAGTCGCCACTACGCCCGATGGGTACGTTGCAGCGCGATACTCACAATCGCATTCGTTTTAATCCCTTATTAATCATCGCCGTGATTGGCGTTATTATTTTAGCGATTTTCTTATTTCGCATGGTGTCTAACGCCAGTAAAGACAATAATGAGCAGCCAGTAACGATCAGCGAAGATATCTCAGCACTAGAGCAAGCGCAAGGCGCAGCGATTGATGTTGATAGCAATGGCGTTGGTGCGTCTGGCTCGGCGCTGAATTTGGGCGGTGAAAGTACAGCTGCCGCTACGCTCGACGTGAAGCTGACCGATGCCGCTGTTGTGGTGATTACCGATGCCTCGGGTAGCAATTTAATGAATGGCTCGCAAACTGCTGGCGATTATAAATTATCAGGTACACCACCTTTTAACGTACAGATTGATAATGTCAAAAATGTCAGCTTAATGCTTAATGAAGAAGCGGTGGCGTTAGACAGTTATGCTACAGGTACGCAGGCCAGTTTTGAGCTTGCGCCTTAATATTTAATAGCTATTAAACTTAAAAAAACGATTGTTCTTAATAAGCTGTTAGCGTTAAAAAATAATGTTGGTTTCCAAGTTTCAGTTTTAATTCGTTCCAATTTGTTCCAATGAAAGGGTTTGTCTATGTCAACGTCAGCGCCTATTAACCGTCGTCTTACCAAAAAAATACATGTTGGTGATGTCGCAATCGGCGGCGATGCACCGATTAGTGTGCAAAGCATGACCAATACCGATACTTGTGATGTAGAGGCAACCGTTGCTCAAATCGAGCGCTGCGTCGAAGCGGGTGCGGATTTGATGCGCGTGTCGACACCGACGATGGACACCGTCAACGCCTTTGCCGAGATTCGTAAGCGCGTCAGCGTACCACTCATTGCAGACGTACATTTTGATCATAAAATCGCCCTAGCGGTCGCGGCAGCGGGTGCCGATTGTTTGCGTATCAACCCGGGTAATATCGGTAGCGACGCCAAAGTCCGCGAAGTGGTCGCTTGCGCCAAAGATTATAATATTCCGATTCGTATTGGCGTTAATGCAGGCTCATTAGAAAAAGACATTCAGCGTAAATATACTGAGCCTACTGGTGAGGCGATGCTTGAATCAGCGATGCGCCATATCGATATCTTAGAGCGTTTAAACTTTGATCAATACAAAGTCTCGGTAAAGGCCAGTAATGTATTTTTGACTTTAGATGCCTATCGTCTGATTTCTGCGCAGATTGATAATCCTTTGCATTTAGGCGTCACCGAAGCGGGTGTGTATCGTACTGGCGCGGTAAAATCTGCCATTGCCTTAGGCGGTCTGTTATTAGACGGCATCGGCGATACCATTCGTATTTCTTTAGCGGCTGAGCCAGAAGAAGAAATTAAAATCGGCTTTGATATTTTAAAATCACTCAATATTCGCTCAAACGGCGTTAATTTTATCGCTTGCCCAAGCTGCTCACGCCAAGAGTTCGATGTGATTAAAGTAATGACCGCATTAGAGTCACGCTTAGAAGATATCCGTGAGCCGATGAATTTGTCGGTGATTGGTTGTAAGGTAAATGGTCCGGGCGAAGCGAAAGAAGCAGACATTGGTATTGTCGGCGCGGCACCAAAATCGCTGGTCTACCGTATGGGCGAAAAAAGCCATTTGATTGATACCAATAATTTGGTTGATGAAATCGAAGGCATGGTACGTGCGCATGCCGAAGATTTGGCGAAAAAACGTGAGAATGAAATCATTCGCGTAAAATAAGTCGCCCCCTGATTTGTTTTGCGATTAAAATAAAGCGCGATTATTAATAAAAACCGTCATTACTAATAAAAAGTATTAGAGATAGCTTGTTAAAAATTTAAGGATGCGACCGTACTATGATTAAAGCAATCAAAGGGTTTAATGATATTTTGCCTGAGCAGTCCGTAAAATGGCTGCACTTAGAGTCGATATTGGCAGATGTATTAGGCAGATACGGTTATGAGCATATTCGCCTGCCTATCGTTGAGCAAACCGACTTGTTTGCGCGTGCTATCGGCGGTGCCACTGATATCGTCGAAAAAGAGATGTATAGCTTTACCGATAAGTCTGAGCCGCCAACGCCATTGGCATTGCGTCCAGAAGGCACGGCAGGGGCAGTACGCGCGGTGATTGAGCACAATTTATTGCGCGGTGATACGCCAAAGCTTTGGTATATTGGCCCGATGTTTCGCTATGAGCGTCCACAAAAAGGTCGCTACCGCCAGTTTCATCAATTGGGTGTCGAAAGTTTTGGTAGTGCGCTACCGGATGCTGATGCCGAACTGATCGCTATGACGCATTTGATGTGGCAAGAGCTTGGTCTAAAAGATGAGATGCGCTTAGAGCTCAACAGTTTGGGTGAGCTTGATGAGCGTCATGCTTACCGTGAAGCATTGGTTGCATATCTAACTGATAAGCAAGAGCAGTTAGATGAAGACAGCAAACGCCGCCTGATGACCAATCCATTACGTATTTTAGACAGTAAAGAGGCGAGTACCCAAGCGCTATTGGCAGAGGCGCCAAAGCTTGCTGAGTTTTTGGGTGCAGAGAGCAAGGCGCATTTTGAACAAGTGCAAGCGTATCTGACCGCACTTGGGATTGAGTTTGAGATTAATCCGCATTTAGTACGTGGACTTGATTACTATAATAAAACTGTATTTGAGTGGGTCACTGATAAGCTTGGTAGCCAAGCGACCGTTTGTGCCGGTGGCCGTTACGATGGTTTGGTTGGCCAATTAAAATCTATCGGGATTTCTGATGATAAAGGGGATAATAAACCCGTGAAGTCTGAGCCAGCCGTTGGTTTTGCGATGGGACTTGAGCGCTTATTACTGCTTATCGACGCTGTATCACCGATAGCAGAGTTGCCCGCTTGCGATATTTTTGTGGTTGCCCATCCAGAAGTTTATAGTGCGGGTATCAGTTATGCGCAAGCGCTGCGTTATAGCCGTCCTGACCTACGCGTAAAAATGGCGAGTGCAACCAGCTTAAAAGCGCAAATGAAAAAGGCGGATAAATCGGGCGCGGCGTTGACAGTGATTATCGCCCAGCAGGAGCTCGATGATAATACCATTAGTATCAAAGACATGCAGACGGGTGAGCAAAAAACAGTCGCGCAAGACTGGTTGTCAACTAAAGACAACTTCGTTCGTTAATAAGCGATTGTGGCTTTAGCATTAAAAATTTCATATCAATTTTATCAGGTAAAAATATATGGCTCTGACACCCAATTCGCCAAATGCAGACAATTCCATGCAAGCGTTAAAGCAATATGGCAGCTATATTGTCACTGCGATTTTATTGGCGTTAGCAGCCTATTTTGGCTGGACGTATTGGCAAAATAACCATGCGCGCGTCGATACGGTGGCCGCCGACCATTACGCCGATATTCAACGTTTAAATGAAGAAGTTAGCCTCGCATCACAAAACCCAGACTTAGAAGCAGAGGCACAAGCGTCACTAGCAGAGAGCCGTAAAAAGCTAGATAAAGATATTGATGCTCTAGTGAGCACCCATGGTAATTCTGTCTATGCGTGGCAAGCGCTGATGATTAAAGCGCGTCAGCAAGTGGACAGCGATGATTTTAAAGGTGCAGGTGAGACCTTTAAAAAAGCACTGGCAATCGATTTGGGTGATGCGGGTCTACAAGCGATTACCCGTCTGCGCTATGCCAAAACACTATTGGCAGCGGGCGATGCCGATGCTGCTTTGGCTGAAGCTAATAACGATATGCCAAGCTCGTTTGAGGCAAGCCAGCAAGAGTTATTTGGTGATATTTATTTGGCGCAAAATAATAAAGATGCGGCGATTAAATCTTACAATAATGCTTGGGAATTGTTACGTAGCCGTCAAGAAACGCGTGCAGTATTGGCATTAAAGATGGAAAGTCTCGGTATCGTGCCTGAACCTATTGAGCCGCAAGCTGGACTTATCCAAGAACCTGCTATGCCTGCCCAGCCAGTCGTAGCCGAAGGTGAAAATGCGGCAGACAATAATAAGATAGAAGCTGGCGCATAAGCCAGTTGTTAAAAAGATACCAAAACCAAATATTAAAAAAATAGCAAAAGCGCTAATGTGCTAATAAAGAAAAATTGCAACACGATAAAACGTTGTAAAAACCCTTTTAAAACTAAGTAGCGCAGTGAGTTAAAGAGGCAGTATCAATCATAAGTGCTTATTTATTATACTTATTATTGTGTCCCGTTTACTTACTGCTAACTAATTTATTCATAATTACTTTATTGGTAGTGAGAACCTATAATGACTCAAGCTATTCGCTCAAATAAAACGATAAACGTTAAGACAATCAAAACGACGGCCATGCATGTCGCCGTCATCGCAGTGATGGCAACAGCAGTCGTTGGGTGTAATCGAGGTATCAAACCAGTCGTCAATGATCCTGTAAAGTTGGTACAAATCGCACAGCCAATTAGCGTACTACAACCTGTTTTTAGTACCGATGTTGGCAGCAAAAAAGCTAGTAGTAAAGACCCTCTTAGCTTACAAGTAGGCTATGCCAACTCGCAAATTGTGACGGCCTCGCGCGGTGGCGATTTGACAGGCTTTGATAGTAAGGGTCAGCGCCTATGGTCAGTCAATGTAGGCGATCAAATCACCGGCGGCGTGGCATTAGACGCCCTTAGTCAGACGGCTATTGTTAGTACACGCAGCGGTTCGGTGATGGCATTTGATAGTGCCACTGGTGCCAAGCGCTGGCAGCAGCAATTAACCGGTACGGTTTTGACGCCAGCGTTAATCAGCAATAACCGAGTAATTTTATCGGCCAATGATGGTTTCTTGCATGGTCTGTCGCTACAAAACGGTCAATCTGTTTGGCAGTTTGCCACCCAAGTACCTCCTATCAGCGTACGCGGTACAGCAGCGCCGACACTGTTAGATGATAAAACTGCACTCCTAGCAACAGCTGACGGTCGCTTGCATGCTATTACTATTGATAATGGTCTACCGCAATGGTCACGCCGCGTTGGCGTCGGAGCGGGTAGTAGCGAAGTTGAGCGCATGAGTGATGTCGACGGTATGCCCATCGTTGATAATAATCAGTTATTTGCCATCAGTTATAGCGGTCAGCTGCTCGGTATTGACTTAGCCTCGCGTCAAGTTATGTTCGTCAATGAGCTTGCCAGCTTAAAGTCACTTGCGGTCAATAATCAGCAAGTTATTGCCACCAGTTTAGATGGCAAAGTGGTTGCTTATAACCGCAGTAATGGTGAAGTGTTATGGGAAAGTGAAGAATTAGCGTATCGTCACCTTACCAATCCTGTGATGATTGGCAATTATATAGCGGTCGGCGACTTTGATGGGGTCGTACATTTATTTGACCCTGCAAGCGGCAAAATCGTTAGCCGCGTGCAGACCAAAGGTGCTTTGACCAATTTGCAAGTACAAGGCAGTCTATTAATGACCCAAAGTACTTCAGGACAAGTAGCGATTTGGCAATTAGCACGCTAGGTTTGTTATAAGAGAAGGCTTATTTAAACGTCTATGTTCTAAAGCCATGTTTTAAAGCAATGCATTAAAACTAGTTGTCAAATAAAGCGTTAAATAAGCATAATGGTATTAGGTTCAAGAAAAACGCTGCTTTGTCAGCGTTTCGTGCCTTGTGTAAATTGCTTGTTTAAATAGTGGCTTTCGCGTACTCTATGCGACCGATACGTGGTAGGCGTTAATTGTATAAGTCATGACGATTGATTGGTCATGATGCTTATATGTCTGAATTATCTATACTTTAAGCGACATATTAACCATTATTTATAGCAACTGCTTAACGCAAAAAGCCCACTGTTATTAGCCATCGTTTTATCTTTACCATTTATTTAAATTTGCGGTCGAGTAGCGTTATTATTCTTAATATAAGCGTAAACGCAGCGTCCGCCATTGTACACATCACTGTGTCTTTCACTGAGAGTAACCCATGAGTATCAAGCCTGTGGTCGCCTTAATTGGCCGTCCAAACGTCGGTAAATCTACCTTATTTAACCAGTTCACTAAAAGTCGGCAGGCATTGGTTGCTGATCTATCAGGGCTGACTCGTGACCGTCAATACGGTGATGCAACCTACGAAGACAAATCCTTTATCGTAGTCGACACTGGCGGTATTGGTGAAGCTGACGATGGTAGCGGCAATATTGATGACTATATGTCTGAGCAGTCGCATACCGCCATTCATGAAGCCGACATTATCGTTTTTGTCGTTGATGCACGTGCCGGTATGATTGGCGCTGATGCTGAGATTGGTAAGTTTTTGCATACCCTCGGCAAGCCTGTTTATGTCGTCGCCAATAAAGTCGATGGTGTACATGAAGCTGCGCCTGCAGAGTTTTATGCGTTAGGTTTAGGCGAGCCGTATCCGATGGCTGCCAGTCATGGGCGCGGTGTCGGTAATTTGCTAGAAGCGTTGACCGCTAACATGCCAACGCAAGAAAATGTCGTCGAGCCAAGAGGGCTAAAGCTTGCGATTATCGGTCGTCCAAATGTTGGTAAATCAACGCTGGTCAACCGTTTATTGGGTGAAGACCGTGTGGTGGTGTTTGATATGCCCGGTACGACGCGCGATAGTATTTATATTCCTTATACACGCGATGGCAAAGATTACGTTTTGATTGATACGGCTGGTGTACGTCGCCGCGGTAAAATCGATGAAAAAGTAGAGAAGTTCTCAGTCATTAAAACCTTGCAAGCGATTGAAGATTCTAACGTAACCATCATTGTGATTGATGCGCACGAAGGTATTGTCGACCAAGACTTAAATATGATTGGTTATGCGCTTGATGCAGGGCGTGCATTGGTAGTTGCCATTAATAAATGGGACGGTCTGACCCAGGATCAAAAAGACTATATCAAACTTGAGATGGATCGCCGCTTTAACTTTATCCCATATGTCAAAGTACATCTTATCTCGGCGCTACACGGCACTGGGGTTGGTAATTTATATCCTTCTATCTTACGTGCTTATCAGTCGTCGATGTTTGAGGTATCAACCAACCGCTTGACGCAGATTTTACAAGATGCGGTCACGGCCAATCCGCCGCCAACGGTTGCTGGTCGCCGTATTAAACTACGTTTTGCGCATATTGGTGGTCATAATCCGCCGGTGATCGTGATTCATGGTAATCAAACGTCTGCGCTGCCAAAAAGCTATCAACGCTATCTTGAAAACCAATTCCGTCAAGTCTTTAAGCTTGAAGGCACACCGCTGAATGTTATATTTAAGCAAAATGAAAACCCGTACGCCAATAAAAGTGATACGCCAACCAAAGCAAAAGCGCAGCAATTACGCCAACGTGAACGCAATCGCGCGCAAAAATTTACCACCAAAGATAAGCCTAGATTTACCAATAAAGATAAAAAGCGTTAATTTTGCCAGATAGTGAGTGTTTTTATTTTTTTAGCAAATAAAGAACATTTTATTTTAACTTTGCTGTTTTTCGATTCTTAGCTTTTTCTGTAATATAAAATGCCATGATGACTATGTCAGTCGTCATGGCATTTTTTAATTTAAAACTGTGTTAAGTTACATTAAAATGTCGCATTATCCTTATCCTCTCTATAATATATCTATATTATAATTACAAGTTGTCTTCACTCAGTTGAGTCATATGAACAACCGTTCCCCAAAAACCTTACCCATGCTCATTTGGCAATCTATCATGCAGACCATGATTTTGGCTGTATTGGCAGGTTTTTTATTGTCTTTTGTTTATGCCTTGGTGCAGCATTATAAGGAAGAACGTCGGCATACTCAGCAGTTGGCGAACCTCCTGACGCTTAGCGCGGCGAGCGTAGATGGCGATGAGGTAGTCGCTGATCAAGTGCGTTTTTTGTTAGAAAATGAGCAAAACATCGAAAGTATTTTGTTTTATACCACCTCGCAGCCAATTGCTGATAGCAACCTATCAAAAGACGATTGGAAAAATGCTTTATTTGCCAATGCGGTCAGCTTTAATTATCCGGTCGTCGGTGACTATGTTGATGGTACTAGCACACTTTCTATCGGTAGTGATACGCTAAACGGCGAGCAGAAAAATTTTACGTTGACCACCATCAATACTAACTCAAACTCAGAGAGCGACCCTATAAGCGACTCAGTGAGCGAAATGTCGTCTGATACCGCCTTGGTCGGCTATATCAATATTACTTTAAATGTGGCGGCACTGCGGGCAGATTGGGTGCAAAGCAATTTATGGCTGTGGTTAATGACAACGTCGTTGGCGATTATCTGGGCGCTATTTATTTTGCGCAAACTAAACTGGCCATCAAAAGATATCGACGCACTGACCGAAGTTTGCGATATTGTGCTAAAAAACCCTGAGCTTGAGCAGCTACCGGCGATTCCGCAGCGCTTTAAATTTGAAGAATTGGTGCAGATTAAGCAGGCTTTTATCACTTTGTTTAATCGCCTGCAAGCGTCGAAACAAGATTATGCAGCGCTGGCCGTGTTTGAGCAGCAGTTACATCAAAAAGATTTATCGCTTGATGTGCAGTTGCATAATTTTCAAAGCATGATAACCCATGAGCTAAAAACTTCCCTAAATGCCATCGTTGGCGGCTTACAGCTGTTAGATAGTGAACAGCTAAATGCTGAGCAAAAAGACGCAGTTGAGATTATTCACAATGGCAGTGATAAATTGGTATTGGCGCTCAATCAAATTATACAACTGAATCAAATTCAAAAAGGGCAAATCAGCCTACAAATTAGCGAATTTAATCCGCTGCAATTAATTTCAGACCTATTGGCCGAATATGAACCTATTGCCAAGCAGAAAGGTTTGGATTTAAGCAGTTATATTCATCATATTGATTATAGCCTCGAAGGCGACGCCGAAAAAATTCAGCAGATACTGTCGATCCTACTGAGTAACGCCATTAAGTTTACCCCAACAGGGCAAGTAAGCATTACCTCGCAGCTGACCCATTTCGACCACAGCAATCGCTGGCAGATACGGATAAAAGATAGCGGTATCGGTATTGACAGCAGTTTTATAGAAGATATTTTTAATCCGTTCTTTCAAGTAGATTCATCGCAAACCCGTCAGTATGAAGGCACAGGTATCGGCTTGCCAGTCGTCAAGCAAATGGCGCAGCTGATGGGCGCTAGTGTCGAGGTAAATAGCACGCTAGGGGTCGGAACAGAATTTATAGTTACTATGCAGCTGTCCAATCAGCGTCAATCGCGGCAGCAATACCTGCTGTCTGGACTCGACGTGATGTATTACTACTATCAAGATAGCAGCGCTTTGCTAGAGGAGTTACAGCGACTAGGGGCACGTGTCACCTGCTATCAACATGAACAGCTGGTTATTGATGAAATAGCTGATAAAAATTTCGATATGGTGATGTTTGCTGAAGACGTATTACCAAGTAGCGCTGAAGCCTTAGCAAGGCGTATTCGTGCTTCTGAGACCGATCATCGTGCTTTGTTGGTGTATTGGTATTCGCAGCAGCAAGCGCTACATTTAGATAGTTTTGAGCACGGATTAAAAGCTGCTGGGGTAGATTACTGTCAGGTAGCGAGCTATGAAGACAAAGCGCTGAGTAATTTGCTAAAAAGCTGGCTGGTTTGGTCTTAAATATGACGGTGTTCATGAGGCTAAAGATAAAAAAAGACCGATAAAAAAGACGCCCATCAAAGGCGTCTTTTTTATATTAAACTCGCTAATCACTGTTATCTAATATCAAATGGCTTTTAAAACAAATTGTTAAGCTAAAGATTCAAGACAAGTACTTAAAACAATTCTTTAAAACAAGTTTTGAGCCCAGCGCGTGAAACGTTGCCAAATACGGCTCATAAATCCTGATTGTTCGATATCGCTCGTAGCAACGACAGGAACTGAGGCAACTGCTTTACCATCAATTACCGCCATCATTTTGCCAATTTCTTGACCTTTTTTGATAGGAGCTTCTAAGCTTTCAGGAATATCGACCACGGTGGTGATTTTATTCTTTTGGGTTTTGCTGGTCAAAATCTGCAAACTGTCACCGGTTGTCAACTCCACTTCTTTTGCTTCGCCAAACCAAACCGGTACTTTACTGACGAATTGGCCAGCCGGCGCTTTAGTGACGGTGGTAAAGTGGCCAAAGCCCCAGTTTAGCAACTCACGTGACTGATCGGCGCGCGCTTGTTGACTTTTTGTGCCCATAATGACAGAGATAAGGCGCATATCGTCACGCTTACTTGACGCTGCTAAGCAATAGCCTGCGGCGTTAGTATGACCTGTTTTTAAGCCATCAACCGTCGGGTCGGTCGCAAGTAGGGCGTTACGGTTACCCTGCGTGATACCGTTATAGGTAAACTCTTTTTCCGAATAAAGACCATAATAGTCGCCACTGTTTTTGATAATAGCACGCGAAAGTTTTGCTAAGTCTAAAGCTGATGCTTCGTGGCCTTCATCGGGCATACCTGTGGCATTGACAAAATGGGTATTTTTCATGCCGATTTTTTCGGCTTCTTCATTCATCAAAATCGCAAACGAAGCTTCGCTACCAGCGATGTGTTCGGCCATCGCTTTTGAAGCATCGTTACCTGATTGAATGATGATACCGCGTAGCATATCGATCACGCTGGCGCTTTTATTGACTGGTACATACATGCATGACTCACTGCTACTACCGCGGCACCAAGCATTGGCGCTCATCAGTACTTGCTCGTCTTCTTTAAGATCACCTGACGCTAAGCGCTGCTCAATCATGTAGCTGGTCATCATCTTTGTCAAAGACGCTGGTGGCAGTGGTTGATTGGCGTTTTTCTGCGCCAGTATCTCACCCGTGTTATAGTCCATTAATACATAGGCGGTATTGTCCATTTCAGGAGGCTGAATGGCTGCGCCCGCCATCATTGCACTCATAGAAACACTAACGCCCACTACCAGCTGTACCAGCTGTTTTTTCACATGCTTTACTGTCATAGATTGTTACACCGCATCATAAAACCAAATGTATCTATCGCTGCTATCACAGGCTAAATCTCAAGTTCATCTGATATAAAGCGCTTTAAATTTAAGCGTCAGAACAGATTTTTGCTGAAAGCCTTGACGACTGAGCGATGGACATAAAATTAACGCCTTATCTTAGCAAAATGCCGCTCGATGGGGAAATGATAAATAAAATAAAATCACTCACGATTAGAAATTGGATTTATAGCAACTTTTTTAATATCCATAAAAAAACTTGCTACAACGTCTGCTATGAGCGGACGATACAGCAAGCTGATTTTGCAATATAGATGTAGTCTTTAATAAACCCAGTATAGGCTTAATGCAGATTCTTATTTAAAATTTATAAGAGCAATTACTAAAAGCTGATTATCAAAGGTTTTTGCCTAGCATCTATCACGTCATAATAACCAGATTTTATTGTCGTTAATAGTAAAGGTATTTATTTACGTTGACCAGATGCTAGGTTTTATCGGATTTACTTTTCTATCGAAACGGATTAATGATATTCAGCATTGGCCAAATCTTCGCATAAGGCTTTGTTCTCTTGCTTTGAGAAGCCCATGGTCCAACTACGAATACCTTGCAAGATTTGACGGTAATCTTGCTGCGTAGACAAGTATTGAATAGCCGCTTTTGGATCCTCTAACGATGGCATCAATTCATGCAGCTGCACGTTATAAGATTTATAAAAGCGCTGTTTTTGTTTGCCAGTTAACATCGGCGGGCAAATCTCTGATAACACATGCATCACCGCAATTTCATGCTTAGTGATATTAATGCCCGATAAATCTACTGGAATGGTAGTCGACGCATTGGACGCAGCTTGGGTCGCTTGAGACAGCATAGCAATAGACGTTATCAGTCCTGCAAGACCAACTTTTGAGGCGGTCTTTGCTATCACAGAAGCTATAGATAATATCGATTGATTTTTCATTCAGTATTACACTCGCTTATCTTTGTTTGATGGTGCTATGTTAATGGGTAAAAAAATAAAAGTCACATAAAATATTGATTTATGTGTAGATATATTGTGAGCTAAGCCGCCTTTACAGCAACATATCAGCATTATATCGCCCTAAGTTACCTCAACATAAAAGTATCAATTGATCGTGTTGTCCCTTGTTGCCTACTGTAACCGCGACGTCTTACCTTTTGCAAAAGATGCTTACTGCTACTATTAAAATTATGAATAAAATCAAATAGTAATTTGAACTTGCTCAAAGTCTGGGTTCGCCTCGCGAGGCGAGTAGGGTATAATCGCCCAAAATCTAAAACGCGACAGCGCTATCTATAATGTCTGTCTTTATTTTGCTTAATTTTGGTAGGCATGATTTTGACATACTCCCACCACTTTCGCTAAGCTCAAGTGGGGGATTCTAAAAGCGTTAGCGCTTAGGCGACTTTCTCAC
>NZ_JACSQR010000018.1:0-55037 GCF_014836505.1 Psychrobacter communis | reverse complement strand
CAGTTTCCCCATAACTTGCTCTCTATATTATAGATATAATCTATCTATTATAGTAATAAATAGGTAGGTTTGTATATATTTTATTTAACTGTTTGCAACCCTATTGCCAATAAATTCAAGCAACATCTGTTAAGTGGTGTGGCGTTTCGTTAAACCATTTTAAGTATTAAGCCGTTGGCATTTGACACGCGCCTGCTCCCTGCGTGGAGACCGTTACGACAGCACCCGTCAATGAAAATAACTGCTGCAATTGGGTTTGCGCATTTTCTAATGCCAGATTCATCACATCACCGCGGCAAGCACGCTCAAGGACTTCTTTTTTCGCCATACTTTGCGCTTGTTGCAAGATTTTTGGATCGACCTGCATCATACCAAAAGCGCCCGTTTGCCAATCATAGATTTCGATATCGTCTAAATAAACAGAAAATATCTCTGACGGCGGCAAGGTAATATTGATTTGCGGCAACATTGAAACAGGTGTATTAGCATCAGCTTCCTGCACCTGTTCAACATCAATCTCTGGCTGCACCACCTGTACCATCTCTGGCGTTAATGCACTCAAATCAATCCCTGCTTCTACGCGCCCGCGTGCAATAAACAAACCCTTTTGCTCATCTTGCCACAGCTTCATCCAACTGCCTGGCTTTTGGCTAGTAATAACGGTATCGACACTGAATGCCACCGTCTCTAAACGATTTAATTTTTGAATTTGCATCACCACCCCTTCACGGGTAATGGTTTCTATCGGTTCTTCCTTAGTGAGGTTTTGCAGGCTATAAATCGCAAAAGCGAGCGCGGCAAGACCGATAAGCAATACCAGCCACGATAGCATCGAGATGGGTTTTTTCGCTTGCGGGCGCTTGGCATTATTCTTATCTACTGAAGAGTGGTTATCAGGGTTGACCATGTAAACTACCTCAAGGTTTTATATTAATTCTTATCAGCATAAAATTGCTAAATACTAAGCCTTTAATGCTATTTGTTTATAAGCATTTCAAGCAGTTACTACCATTCTCCTACATAATTGATGAGTTCGATGCCACTTTAAAAAATAGCTTTTGCTTCACTATTTATCCCTTTATTCTTTTATGTCCAAAATCTATAAACCGTGCTGCTTTATCAGCTAACTAAAATTTTATCTTTGAGTCTCAAAAACTGGCAAATTTTGAGTTAAAAAATCAGCTTATTTTTAGCATTATTATTGAGTTTAGCCACTGTTTAAGCTGAATCAACAAAAAGTCATTGCGTCTTAGGCGAACTTTACCTAACATAGTCAGATTGTATAAGCAAAATGTTGGCATGCACCCATTTTTCTGGCTTTTTTACCAAAAATATGACGCTGTCGATATGGATGTATTCATACAAAAATAAAAGTTTCACCCTTTTTGTAAGGCGTTTTATAAACGCACTTTCTAATAACGTGCTGCTTGTTGCAGTACTTTTTAGCTAGGCAGGTCCTAGACTATTACCAAGTGATAAAAGGTAAGCTTGCGTCGGCCATCAAAGCACACGCTAAATATCCTCCTATTTCTTATTTATTTTATCGTTGATAAGGTTCCGCTTTATTTATGAAAGCCAGTCAATTTTTGTTTGCCACGCTAAAAGAAACGCCCAGCGACGCTGATATCGCCTCAAGCCAACTCATGGTAAGAGCAGGTCTTATTCGTAAAATCGCTTCTGGATTGTATATCTGGCTGCCGATGGGTTTGCGCGTGTTGCAAAAAGTCGAACGCATCGTTCGCGAAGAGATGCAAAACGTCGGCGCTCAAGAAGTGCTGATGCCAATGACCCAGCCTGCCGAGCTTTGGCAAACGACCGGGCGTTTTAATGACTATGGTCCTGAGCTGTTACGCTTTAAAGACCGTCATGACCGCGATTTTGTCTTGGGGCCGACGCACGAAGAAGTCATCACCAACCTTGCTCAAGGTGAGCTACGCAGTTATAAGCAGTTGCCGATTACCTTTTTCCAAATCCAAGGCAAGTTCCGTGACGAGATTCGTCCGCGTTTCGGTGTGATGCGTGCGCGTGAATTTACCATGAAAGACGCTTACTCGTTCCACGCTGACCAAGCATCTTTAGCAAAGACTTACCATGAGATGTACGACGCTTATACGCGCATCTTTACCCGTTTGGGTTTAGATTTCCGTGCCGTGCAAGCGGATACCGGTTCTATCGGCGGTTTTGCGTCGCATGAGTTTCATGTGTTGGCAGACAGCGGTGAAGATGATATCGCTTTCTCTGACGTTTCTGATTATGCAGCCAACGTTGAGCTTGCCGAATCGGTCAGCACCGCTGAGCGTCAGCCACCAAAAATGGCGCGAGAAGACGTTTTAACGGAAGACATGACCAGCTGTAAAATGGTTGCTGAGCATCTAGGCGTACCATTAGAAACCACGGTAAAAACCTTAATTGTCCATGGTCATACCGAAGATGATGAGCCGCAATTAATCGCGATTGTCTTACGCGGTGACCATCAGCTAAATACCATTAAAGCGGAGAAAATTGAAGAAGCCAATGTACCGCTAACGATGGCCTCCGATGAAGAGCTTAAAGCCGCTGGTT
Source organism: Psychrobacter communis (assembly GCF_014836505.1). Classification (NCBI taxonomy): domain Bacteria; kingdom Pseudomonadati; phylum Pseudomonadota; class Gammaproteobacteria; order Moraxellales; family Moraxellaceae; genus Psychrobacter; species Psychrobacter communis. Next base: position 52,475 of record NZ_JACSQR010000018.1, on the reverse strand, counting down.
TGCATAAAGGTTATATCGGCGTTGATTTGGATATGCCCGTATTTGTCGATCGCTCGGCAGCGTCTTTGTCAGATTTTGTCTCGGGCGCCAATGAAGTTAATAAACATACCATCGGTATGAACTGGGCGCGTGACGCCAGTATTACCCGCGTCGTTGATGTGCGCAATGTACAAGAAGGCGATCCTTCTCCTGACGGTAAAGGCAGCCTAAAAATCAAACGCGGTATCGAAGTCGGTCATATCTTCCAGTTGGGTGATAAATACTCGCAAGCGATGAATGCGACTGTCTCTGGCGAAGATGGCAAGCCTGTGACCATGATGATGGGTTGTTATGGTATTGGCGTTAGTCGTATCATCGCAGCTGCTATCGAGCAGAACAACGATGAAAACGGCATTATGTGGCCACAAACGCCAAGCATTGAAGATTCAATTGCGCCGTTTGAAGTCGCTATCATACCGATGAAGTCAAAAGAAGACACCGTCATGCAGACGGCGACCGCGCTGTATGAAGAGCTAAAAGCTCAAGGGGTTAACGTCCTACTTGATGACCGTAATGAGCGCCCGGGCGTGAAGTTTGCCGACCTTGAATTGATTGGTATTCCGCATCGTATCGTGGTTTCAGACCGTAACTTGGCTGAAGGCAAATACGAATACGTCAATCGCCGCGAAACAGAAAAGCAAATGCTGAGCCGCGAAGAAGTGATGGCAAAAGTAAGCGGCAAATAGTTTTTAATAAAACTTGCTCAATAAAAAAGCGCCTATCTGAATCAGATAGGCGCTTTTTTTAAACCAAACGCTGCAAAATCAATTTAGATAAGACCATTACCTTACTGGCGAATCAAGCGACTTGGCTGCGGTAATAACTTTATATCACTGACGCGGCAAGGATTGATATCGATACCGCCGCGACGTGTATACCACGCGCGCACCATCAGCTCGCTTGGCTCATAATGTTTGCTTAAATCAGCAAATATTTGCTCGACACACTGCTCATGAAAGCCATTATGCTGACGGAAACTTAAAATATAACGTAACATACTTGCTTCATCAAATGCTTTATCACTGGTAATTGAAACCGCTAACGTCCCCCAATCGGGCTGATTGGTCACCGGACAATTACTCCGCAGCAAGTTAGAATAAAAAGTATAAGGCTGCGCAACTTCCGCCGTATTGTTGCTTGCTAAATTATTATCATCTGCCTTGCTCTCTAGCAATGACGCGTCAGGCTGTTCCGTTAGCGCGACTTTCTCGCTGCTATTGGCAAGTGCCTCATCAATACAAACGCCTTCAGGTTGAGCAATTAACAAGCCTGTTGCTTTATCATCCAAGTCATCATTTAGGCTAAATATTTCAACGGTTACTTCTGCTTGAACGCATGACGATAAGTCTTTAGCAATCAACGCTTGCACCTCATCCCAACTACCAAACTCAGTAAAGTTAATACTATTTAAATATAGTTTTAATGACTTTGATTCGACGATAAACGGCGAGCTTGCCGGGATACCAAAACGCGCAATAGCCACTTGCGAGATACCTTGTGCATTTAACCAAGACAGCTCAAAGGCGTGCCACCAATCGACGCCCACTGCTAGCTTATCATCTTGCCAGCCAATCACATCGCGCCCTAGATTGCGCGCTATTGGATAGAGGGTCTCAGGACTATACTCAGTTGGATAATCAGTGGTTTGTTCGCCTAAAATACCGTGAATACTCATGGCTAATTCCTAATAGTAAAACTAATGATAGTTAAAATGCTAGAGATTATATATAGAACTCACAGCAACTTATAAACGAATACGCGAACCATCACTTAATAGTCGATAAGAGATGATATAAAAAATGACGCAAAAAACAAAGATAGCCGCCATCGAATACCACACATTGACATCAGAATAGCCAAGGATACCGTAGCGGAAAGAATTCACCATATAGACAATTGGGTTTAACAGTGAAATATTTTGCCAAAATGGTGATAAATTTTCCATCGAATAAAACACCCCGCCAAGATAGGTCAGCGGCGTCAACACAAAGCTTGGAATAATAGAAATATCATCAAATGAGCGCGCAAATACGGCGTTGATAAAGCCACCAAGCGAGAATAAAACCGAGGTGCCAATCACCGTAAATAAGGTAATAAATAAGTGCTCAATACCCAGCTTGGTAAAAAATAACGCCACAATAAAGACGATGACCCCAACCGCCAGTCCGCGGAAAATACCGCCACTGATATAACCGGTCAAAATAGCGTGCTTAGAGATTGGCGATACCAGCAGCTCCTCAATGCTCGAGTGAAACTTAGCACTAAAAAAGCTCGAGACCACGTTTGAGTAACTGTTGGTGATAATCGCCATCATAATCAAACCGGGCACGATAAACTGCATGTATGGCACACCGCCCATCTCGCCCACGCGCGAACCGATCATTTTACCAAAGATGACAAAATACAGGCTCATCGTAATGACTGGCGGCAATAATGTTTGCGGCCAGATGCGTAATATGCGGCGAATCTCTTTAATCAGCAGGGTGCGAAAAGCAATCCAGCGTTGTGCGAAGTTCATGCGTTATCTCTCCTAAGCAGTCTACAGGCTAATATCAAAACGCTATCACGGCCCGCAGTGTTGCCTATATGGTTGCTATATTTATAGTGGTCTATTTATGTGGGTGGGTAAATCGAGAAATTATGAATAAAACAGCCTACGAGCTTAAAGGTTCATGCAAGCTTTTATCGACCAAGCGCATAAACAACTCTTCTAAACGGTTGGCTTTATTACGCATACTGGCGACCAAAACGCCTTGCTTAGACAACTGCTCAAAGACACCGTTTAGCGACTCCCCTTCTGTCAGGGTCACTTCAAGCGTTAAATCATCAGGCTGTAGCGTGTCAGTAACCCCTGTTAAAGCAATTTGCTTGGTCAATGGCGTCGCCAAATCAAAGACAAAAGTTTCGACCGATAACTGCGCTAATAAATCTTTCATTTCTGTATTAATACGAATCTCACCGTGATCCAAAATAGCGATACGCTTACAAAGCTGCTCTGCTTCTTCCAAATAATGGGTGGTCAAAATAATCGTGGTATTTTCTTCAACGTTAATCTGCTGCATAAATTCCCACATCGAGCGGCGCAGCTCGATATCGACCCCAGCCGTTGGTTCGTCGAGTATCAATAGCTTTGGTTTATGAATCAAGGCGCGCGCAATCATCAATCGGCGCTTCATACCGCCCGATAGCTCGCGCGCTTTATTATCGCGCTTATCCCATAAGCCCAATGCTTTGAGCAGTTTTTCTGCTCGCGGTTTGGATTCTTTTGCTGCAATACCAAAATAGCCGGCTTGAGTAATCAAAATATCTTCAACTTTTTCAAACTGATTAAAGTTAAATTCTTGCGGTACCACGCCCAAAAACTGTTTGGCTTTTGAAGGTTCAGCCAATAAGTCAGTACCAAAGATATGCACACTACCCGCCGTTGGCTTAAACAGGGAGCTAATGATACCAATCATCGTTGATTTGCCCGCACCATTTGGCCCAAGGAGCGCAAAAAATCCACCTTGTGGCACTGTCAAGCTGACATCTTTTAATGCCGAAAACCCGTTGCCATAGGTTTTAGATAGGTTCTGAATAGATAGCGCTGGCACCTCAGACATGAATACCTCTTTAATAATGATGTATCTATAAAGGAATATAGAAGACGATTCGGGAAAAGTTAGTTTCTCTCATATTTGCTCTCGTCTCTTACGACGAGTCTAGTGTCTAGATGTGAGGCTCGCGGTCGCAGATTTCAACGTTAGGATGATATAACCACGATATTAATAATATCAATCGACGCCCACAAAAAAACGCCTACCTCATTAAATGAAATAGGCGCTTTATAAGCTTCTATATATGATTACTGATATCCGCAATACTGTAAAGTGCTCTCAATATATTTATATGTTAAAGGAGAATAATGATAAAAAAGCAAAGTAGGAGACGATAGCTACTTTACCGTCTCCTACTTTTTTCTATTGCTTTTTTACATATGGCACAGGCAATTAGCTTGCTTCATCAACCATATAATCCACTGCGCTTTGTACTTCTTCATCAGGGATATCAGCGCCACCTTTAGCAGGCATAGCGTTAAAGCCGTTGATAGCATGGGTATACAAGGTATCTTTACCTTTGGCGATACGAGGACCCCAAGCGCCAGCATCACCTAGCATAGGCGAGCCAAGTAAGCCTGAGGCGTGACACGTTTGGCAGGTAGCGTTATAAACGGCTTTACCATCACGAGGACCATCACCTGCTGCTGGCCCTGCAGAACGTGCAGTGACGTCGCATACTTCGTCGTCCTCAAAGCAGACTTTAGCAACCGGCTGAATACGAGCAATCAAGTTAGGATACAAAGCGATGAGCTTTTGTACTTGTGGCGTATCTTGCGGAATAGGCTCTTCTTCAGCGGCAGGTGCGGCAGCGGCTGTTGCTTCTTCAGCAGGTGCATCTGCATCGGTCGCGTCTGCTTGTGCAGCTTCATCGGTAGCTGCAGCGCCATCGGTAGTATCAGCAGCAGCTTTGGTATCGTCACCCAATTTTTCAGGCAAGTTATCGACAACCTCTTGCCCTTCTGCGACATCAGATACGGTTACAGGCGTGTCTACAACACTTTCGGCTTGGCTCACAGCGATACTAGCGATTCCTAGAATGGCAGCTGCCGATAACATAACTACTTTTCTCATTCGTCACGTTCTCTTATTGCGTATACAAGGGCCGACACGACTTGGACATTCTGTTTGTCCTCCTTTGATAACCAAGCAGTTATCAATAGCAAACAGCCATCCCGCATACGGGCGCGCTTGTAATCGGTGATTATAAATATGAATTCTCCCTGACATTATAAGGGAAAAGACAGGTGGATTGCCATGCCTGTTTGCCGACTATGGTGTTTTTTCTTAAAAAACGCCAATAGCGGCCTTCATTCATTGGCTTTATGACTTTTATTTGTTAGACTAAGCGGTCTTAATTTTTAGACGCCTTTTCGTTCTAACGACAGCCAATTGCACTTATTTATACACGTCATCGGTTTATTGGATTTTAGTCGATCAATTATGCGCTCGTAGCTCAGTTGGATAGAGTATCGGTTTCCGAAGCCGAGGGTCGTGGGTTCGATTCCCGCCGAGCGCACCAATCATCATAATCAGTCGTGTTTTACCCTTTTCTAGTCTTACCTATTATCTCATAACACTTTAACGGCAACGCTTTACGCTGTTAACTGCTGCCTATTACTGTGCGCTAACAACGATAAAATATTGTATATAAAGTTGTTAAATCTATTTAATTTGTAAAAACCTATTCCGCATCTTGCAAATTTGCCATTAGCTGAGCGCGGCTAGGTACACGGTGATAATTAATCACAGGTACGTCACCCAAGCGGCGCTGACCGGCGGCAAGCTTTTTATCAATGGTAATCATTGCCACTTTTTTATCTTGCTTCCTAACCAGTAAATGATTGGCTTTACGGTTGACACGGTAATCAGGAAAATGCTGCTTAACCAACTCTGCAGTTCTTTGTAGCCCATCATTGAGTGGTGTTTTTGCGCGTCCCGACTTTAGGTTGTGCTTATCGGCGGCTTTAGGCGCGCGCGATTTTGCCAATAACCATAGTCCCATGACAACTGCGAGCAATATGACAAGCCACCAAATACCATCTATCATAGAAATCTATATCCAATCTTAAAAAGGGATGGCTCATGTTAACAGAATTATCACCTGCGTTAATAGCCGAAGTCGAGCGCGCTGCCAAATTGCTGGGCTCAAAACAGCGCATCTGTATTTTAACGGGCGCTGGAATTTCAGCAGAAAGTGGCATTCCAACGTTTCGAGATAAGCAAACAGGCCTTTGGGAAAACTATGTGGCTGAGGACTTGGCAACGCCTGAGGCTTTTGCTCGCGACCCAAAACTGGTGTGGTCATGGTATCAGTGGCGCCGGCAGTTGGTCGCTGAGAAAAAACCAAATCCTGCCCATGAAGCTTTAGCGCAGTGGCAATATCATAGCCAATCTACCGAGCAGCAATTGACGCTTATTACCCAAAATGTCGACGATTTGCATGAGCAGGCTGGTAGTAATGTCACCCATTTACATGGCAATCTTTGGCAAAATCGCTGCAGTCAATGCGATGCGCCCTACCAAGAGCAATCTAGAGGCTCATATAGCAGTGCCAATACCCTAGATTATAGTGACACTTTGATTACTTGCCCGCACTGTGATGGCTATATACGCCCTGATATCGTGTGGTTTGGCGAAGCCTTGCCTGTACAAGCCTGGCAGACAGCGGAGGACGCGGCGGCCAATTGTGAAGTGTTTATGAGTATTGGCACCTCAAGTCTCGTTTATCCTGCGGCAGGTCTCGCACAATTGGCAAAAGATAATGGTGCCCAAATCATCGAGATAAACCCACATCCAACACCAAATACCATCGTTGATATTACTCTAGCAGAAAAGGCTGGAATGGTCTTGCCGCTATTAGTCCAAAAAATTACGGCTATGTAATCAATTACGTTGAAAAGTGCCTAGCGAAAAAGAAAAGGCTTAACGATTTATATAACCGTTAAGCCTTAATCATTGAAAATATCTTTAATCACTTCTACCGGAGAGCAAGATCCACTTGCGCTAGGTATTTCTCTTTTAATTCATTATCTATAAATGAAGATCTAAAAGAGTTTTTTACCAAAGTAACGATATCATTTTCTGTCAGCGGTAGATGGTTGCATATATTGATAAAGTTTTGATTCATATACCCTTTAAAATAAGCCGGATCATCAGAGTTGACGCTGACATTTAAGCCATAGTCTAGCAGCTCTTTAATATTGTGCTGTTTGTAACTCTCAAATACCTTGAGCTCAATATTAGAATTGGGGCAAACTGTCAGCGGCATTTGCTCATCTTTTAGGCGTTGCATCAACGCTGCACTTTTTATCGATTGTACGCCATGATCAATGCGATTGATTTGCAATAAATCTAACGCTTCATAAATATAAGAAAAATCTGCTTCCTCGCCAGCATGAGCGACCAGCTTAAAGCCTGCTTCTTTGGCCTTTTTAAACACTTCTTTAAACTTGGCGGGAGGGTTGCCCAATTCTGAAGAATCCAGACCGACGCCGATAATATCGTCTTTAAACGCCATTGCTTGCTCTAAAGTCTCAAACGCCTCTTCTTGGGATAAGTGGCGTAAAAAGCACATGATAATACAAGAGGTGATGCCGTATTTTTCTTTGGCATCGGCAAGTGCTTCTTTAATACCAGTAATGACTGTCGCAAACTCAACCCCTCTTGCAGTATGAGTTTGCGGATCAAAAAATATCTCCGTATGGACGACATTATCTTCGACACACTTTAGAATATATTCCCACGTTAAATCATAAAAATCGTCTTTGGTAATCAGAACGTTGGCGCCCGCATAATAGATATCTAAGAAAGTTTGTAGATTGGTAAAATTATAGGCACGGCGGACGTCTTCGATATCGTTATAAGGGATAGCGATATTATTCTTTTTCGCCAGTCTAAACATCAGCTCCGGTTCTAATGAGCCTTCGATATGTAAATGCAGCTCTGCTTTCGGCAATTTTTTTATCAGCTCAATCATGGTATTGGCATGGTCCTGTATCTAAACTTACTTGTTATTTCTTTAAGCGTTATTTTAAAAATGCTGTTAGTTTGAAAACTATTATTAAAGAAACTGCTATTTTGAAAACTATTATTTTAAAAAATTGCTATTTTAAAAACACCACAGTATCGGACAGCTCATTACCGGCAGGGTCATGTTCAAGATGATAATACTGACGCAATAACTGACCTACCTCATCCAATAACTCCATCAGACTTTCTTCAGTTTTTTGATTGGCGATACCTGAGACCGCTTTTTCGCACATGGCGCTCCAAACGGTTGGACTGACATGTGTGCTGATACCGCGGTCAGCGACGATTTCTAGCTTGTGCTCGCAAATATTGACATAAATCAAAACGCCGGTATTTTCTTCGGTATCCCACACGCGATATTCGCTAAATAAATCAATTGCTCGATCGCGGCAGTCAAGATGATAAGCATCTTGGATAGGTAAGTGATTTTCGATAATTAAAAACACCTCGCCGCGATGTCCGCGCTCAGCCAGCGTCACCTGCTCTGTCAGCCGAGCTTTGGCCGCGGGCGTGAGCCACTTGCTATGCAACATAGGGACAAACAGTACTTGACGCCACCAACGCGCAAAACTTGCCTGCGACGAATTGCTTTTTACCATTATATTATATCCTCAAGTACGCCATTGCTGGCAATTTTCTAATGTCTGAGCCTAATTTACCCTTCTTACTCTTATAGAAATCGCCTCTACCAAGAGCCGCCTGCCCCGCCGCCGCCAAAGCCGCCGCCACCGCCACCGAAGCCGCCACCACCAAAACCTCCGCCGCCGAAACCTCCACTACCACCGCCCATACCGGGCAGGAATACTATACCGCCGCCACCGCCGCGTCCTCCACGACCACCGCCTGAGCCACGCGAAATTAAAAACAGCCATATAAATATCGCCATAATTAACGTCATAAAGAAACCGCCGCCCAAGGCCAGCGAGCCTACAAAGAAACCGCCAGCGGTCAGGATAGAACCAAAGATGCGCCCAAAGATACTGGTAATAAAGCTACCAAATATCATTGCCATGACAAATAAAAACACTGGCGATGGGTTATCACCAATGTCATTTTGATTTTGACTGCGTTCGGCCGCTTGCGCATCGGCACGCGCCAATACTTCAGGATCAGCGGTCAGGCGCGTTTGCAGCGCGCCAACGCCCGCTAATATCCCAGCGCCATAGTCATTTTGCTTAAATAGCGGTGTGATATCTTCGCGAATAATACGGTTGACCGCCGAATCTGGCAACACCCCTTCTAGTCCGTAACCCGTTAAAATATAGATATTGCGGTCATTAACGGCAACGACCATTAGCAGGCCATCGTCAATGTCTTTATTACCCAGCTGCCATTTTTCGGCAACTTGTAGCGCATAATCAAAGATTGGCATGCCATTGGTGGTCGGTACAATGACCACCGCAGCTTGCGCCAAACCTTGCTGATAAATGCCTCTTAGCTGCGCCTCTAAACGCTGCTTTTCTTGCGGGTTTAAGATATTGGCTTGGTCGATAACTGGCGAGTTTAAGATGAGCTTATCGGCATCGACACCCTGAGCGCTTGATTGTACAGGCGAACGATTAGAAGTTGTTGAGGTGGTCGTATTACTATCGGAATTAGCAGCATTAGGATTGATAGCATCATTGCCAAGAACAGCTTCGTTAATTGCTTCGTTACCTAAGACGGCATCGTTGATGGCTTCATTAGTTTCGGCAGCTTTTGCAATCGCTACCAATTCCTCGACACTACGGTTTTGCATATCTGAAGTGCTATCGCTAGCAACCGCCGTATTATTATTAGCATCGGGTGCTGCATGCAGCAGCGAGCCACTCCCAATACTTAGAGTAAATAATAATGCGGATAATAGTGCTGTTGAATGCTTCATCTAATCTATACCACCTCAAATGACATCTGTACTAATAAATGACGACAAAACCAACTGCTATAAACGACAACAAAAAAAACGACTGATGATTAAGGCGTTCTATCATTTTTGAGCCAATAAACGGACTGTTAAATAAACGCACTGTCATATAAACAGTAGCATTTATACGCCATCATGGTAGATAGAACGCCTAAACTGAAAACTTTGCTTTACTGCGCCGTCTGCGCATTATCGTCGCCGAAGTTGACACTTGGTGCAGTCGATATTTCTTTTTCATTGGCAACGCTAAAGTTTGGTTTGGCGTCCATGCCAAATACTTTGGCCGTAATATTGGTTGGGAACTGACGCACGGTAGTGTTATAACCTTGAACTTCTTGGATATAACGGTTACGCGCCACCGTAATACGGTTTTCTGTACCTTCCAGCTGCGCCTGCAAATCTTGGAACAAAGCATCAGATTTTAGCTCAGGATAGCGCTCAGAAACCGCCATCAAACGCGATAGCGCGCCAGTCATCTGATCTTGGGCAGCCGCATAGCGCTCCATTGCTTCAGGGTCATTGAGCAGCTCTGGCGTGACTGTAATACCGCCCGCTTGTGAGCGCGCTGCCGCGACTTGGGTAAACACCTCTTGCTCTTGCTTAGCATATTGCTGCACGACTTTGACCAGGTTTGGTACTAAGTCAGAACGACGCTGATATTGGTTGACCACTTCTGACCAAGCCGCGGTGACCTGCTCATCTTGCGCCTGCAAATTGTTATAGCCACAACCGCTCAAACCAACAGTAGAGGTCGCTAATACTGCTGATAGCAACATAGGTTTTAAAAAAGATTTACGCGTCATCGTTGACTCTCCTAATGATAAATAACAAACAAAACGTTTTTTAATCGCTTTTTTTAATGTTAACCACTTATATGCACTTATAGTTTATCGCCTACTGGATTTTATAACCGACAGTTTCGCAGCTAACCGTTTCATGGCGTGAATATCGCAGCAGCAATATATTGTGCTAATAATGGCGCTATACCGTCACTTTTACAATTCATCGTTACCAAAACACAACCGCAAAGCAGCGTTTATCGTAGGGCTGTGGCGCATTTTTCGGCATTTAGCACTGCTGTTAACGCGACTGTCTTTTAAGCCCCCATTAACGGTTAATTAAAAAGTATTGGCCAATACAAGATAAATAGAAGATTTTTTGACCTTGTATAAGCAATCGAGCAAAGAAAACCATTTATAAATGAACACCCTTATAAAGAAAATTCTAGTAATTGCCTAAAAAATATGGCAAATTGCAGTTACGTAGCCGTACGGTTTGAATACATTTGGTAGTGGACTTATAAGAATTTTGGTACTAGCTGCGTGTCAATGTCGCATCAAAAAGGATTGATAAACGACTAAAGACTGCTCTATTACCTTACTCTACCATGTAAGTGTAGCCAGCTGATACGACTCATAAAAAGTTAAGTACCATCTTCTTGCTTACTGAGATGATGGTTATTTATATTATAACCGCCTGTTTTATCCACTGGTTTATTTTAAGCGCTTTACATAAAAGCAGCCTTAATAAACCATCAACGCTGATAAGCGGTTGCATACGCTCATTATTGTTCATAAACCAGACGGATAACAGCAGACAACTACAGTCCATCCTTAGTGGCTAAGCGCGTATGAAACTTAATCTGTAAGGAGAATTTCTACCGCAGTTAAGTGCATGCAGATTATTTGAGTGGTTGGTTTTAATAAGGATATTAAAGCTGGTCTACTCTTAGCATCATCATATATAGCCACTTTGAGACAGTACTAGGAATATACATATGGAAGGTTTAGTCGATTTAGTAAACGGAATTATCTGGAGCCCAGCATTGGTTTATCTCTGCTTGGGCGCAGGTTTATTTTATTCCATCATGACGCGCTTCGTACAAGTACGTTTATTCGGGGAAATGATTACCTTACTTTTTACCGGTAAATCAAGTGCACAGGGTATTTCATCATTTCAGGCACTCGCCGTATCCCTAGCGGGGCGTGTGGGTATGGGTAACATCGCTGGGGTCGCTGCCGCTATTGGTTTCGGTGGTCCTGGTGCAGTATTTTGGATGTGGGTTGTGGCTTTCTTAGGCGCATCTACTTCTTATGTCGAAGCAACCCTTGCACAGATTTATAAAGAAAAAGACGTCATCACTGGCGAATACCGCGGCGGTCCAGCTTACTATTTTGAGCGCGCCCTTGGTCAACGCTGGTATGGCATTCTTTTTGCCGTCGCGTCTATCTTAGCTTGCGGTATGTTCTTACCGGGCGTACAAGCAAACGGCGTTATCAGCGCGTTTGCCCAAGTCATGGGTGAAGGCACGCCGATGAATATCATGGGCTTAGAAGTTGGCTCTATGCGCTTGGTCGGTCTTGCTATCATTTTGGTCATCTTAGGTACTATTATCTTTGGTGGTATCAAACGTATCGCAACCTTTACCGAGTATGCTGTTCCTTTTATGGCACTCGGTTATATTGGCCTTGCACTCGTCATTATGTTTACCAATTATCAGATGATTCCAGAAGTTTTCGGCTTGATTATCAGTGATGCGTTTACCGCACAAGCAGGCTTTGGTGCCGCTATCGGTTGGGGTGTCAAACGTGGTATTTACTCTAACGAAGCGGGTCAAGGTACAGGTCCTCACGCTGCGGCTGCTGCGGAAGTTGAGCATCCATCACAGCAAGGTTTGGTACAAGCGTTCTCAGTGTATGTTGATACCTTATTAGTCTGTTCTGCGACTGCGTTTATGATCATTACCATGGGTACTTATAATATCCAAGGTACACTACCAGACGGTCAATTCATCGTACAAAACGTCGCAGCTGGTGTTGAGATCAACTCGCCTGCCTTTACGCAGATGGCAATGGAAACCATGTACGGTCAATTTGGTAATATCTTTATTGCCGTTGCGGTCTTCTTCTTTGCCTTTACCACCATCTTGGCGTACTACTATATCGCTGAAGTAAACGTCGCTTACTTGACACGCTTTATCAGTCGCGGCGCTAATAGAACTGGTCTATTCTTAGTTAAAATCTTAATCATGGTGATGGTTGCCTACGGTGGACTTAACTCTGCAGGCTACATTTGGGATATCGGTGATATTGGCGTAGGCCTAATGGCGTGGTTAAATATCGTTGGTATTTTGGTTATCTTTATTGTCGCGCGTCCAACGCTGACTATGCTTAGAGATTATGAAGCACAGCGTAAAGCAGGCGTGAAGCACTATACCTTTGATCCAGCAAAATTCGGTATCAAAAATGCGCCGTATTGGGAAGAGCGTCATCTAAAGCAGCAACAAAGAATGGCAGCTCAAGACCCACTACATAAAGAACGTCTATAGCTTACTGAGCTATAATGTTATCTAAGCAGTATTGATGACACTACAAGCATCGATAAAACAAAAAGCCTGAGGCAATGGTCTCAGGCTTTTTTATTGGTCGATTTATTTCAAAATCGTTACAGAATGAGTGAAAAGTAATATCGATACATCACGCACTGCTGATATCAATTTTTCTTGCTTGCTGGGCCTGCGCAGACAGAGGCTACAAAAAATTGATATCAGCAATACCGTAGCGTTTTTAGAATATCTTGACTATACAGGGCGACTGAGATAAATCTTTCATCAGTAAGCAGACATAAAAAAGCCCAGCTTTATAGCTAGGCTTTTTGCATTTTAAAGTAAGACTGGTGTGAATCGCTGATCCTTATTTAGGCAATAAAACTGTATCAATTACATGGACCACACCGTTGGTTGCCATCATATCGGTGCCAACGATATTAGCGGTGTTACCACTGGCATCGGTAATCACGTTAGCATCACTGATAGAGATGGTTTGACCGTTTGCCGTGTCGATAGCGGTACCATAAGGGATGTCAGCAGCTTTAACCACCATCGGTACGACATGATACGTCAATACGCTAGTTAGCAACTCTTTATTACCGAGCAATTCCTCTTTAGTGACGTTCAGTTTGGTCAACAAAGCAGCAAAAGCATCATCGGTTGGGGCGAATACCGTGTACTGACCTTCTGCCATCATCATGTCATCAAGCTCAGCCGCTTGCAGCGCTTCGGTTAGGATGGTTAGATTCTCATTACCAGCAGCCATCTCACCGATACTTTGCGTCGCTGCCGCATCTACAGGCATCGCATCATTAGACTCAGCCACTGCTTCAGCTGGCATATCTGTAGTAGTTTCTGGCTCAACGGCTACGTCAGTAGTTGCGGCTGGCTCAACTGGCTCAGTAACGGCTTCTTTATCGTTACAGGCCGCCAATGACATGGCAGCGGTAACGACAGCGATAGATAATAAATTCTTTTTTAACATAGGTCATTCCTTTGAAATAACGGGTTTATAGATGGTGTTTTTTAATTTTAGAACTGTTTTGGTTTTAGAGCTCTTAAATTTAGATACGGATATAAATACTGATAAATAAAAGCTTCTAAATAAAAGTTTTAGTAAATGAGCAAGGATTTAAGTAATATCACTCGATGCCTACTATCTTAGCTGATTATTTTTTGCTTACTGCTGACTTAGGTAGCAACACTGTATCGATCGCGTATAGCACCCCATTGCTAGGCTAAAAAAGAATATTAATTTATAACCTAGCAATGGTGATATAGCATTTGAATCTGCCTACTACCTAAGGAAATAATTTGTCGCTTTTTTACTGCTTATTTAGGTAATAATTTATTTAAGCAATAAGATTATTTAGGCGGTAGGTTATTTAGGCAGCAACACTCTATCAATCACATGTATCACACCATTACTCGCCGCGATATCTGTTTTTAAAATCTTGGTAGTACGACCATTTTCATCCATTAATCGGCCTTGTGGTGTAATCACCAGCGTGTCATTACTAAGCATAGTGTAATTACCCGGTCTGACGTGTTTTTGATAAACAGGCGTATTACCTTTAAGCACATGATAGGTCAAGATTTTAGTCAACAACGGCTTGTTGGAAAACAGCTCAGCTTTGGTCATGCCGGTTTCTTGTAACGCTTGCACAAAAGCGGCATTGGTCGGAGCCAGTATCGTGTAGCTAGCACTGGTATCGGTCAGCGCGCCTGCCAAACCTGCTGCTTGCAAGGCTTCTACTAGTAGTGAGAAATCAGGATTACTTTGAGCAATCTGTACCACGTTCATATTGGCAGTTGGTTGGCTGTGCATGGGCGCTGTTGTGGCAGGGCTTTTGGTTGGCATCATATTATTACAAGCGCTAAGGCCTGCAATTGAAAGGGCTAAGGTGCCAAGAGTGGCGATTTTGATCAGTTTCATAACATTGTCCTTAATGATTGAATGACTGCATAGTTTAATAAATGAATAGTTTACTGATTACAATTTATTGATTTTTATTACGGTCTTACGGTCAGATTGTCTTTCCTTAAAATCCTTGCCTATTCCGTTTTTAATTCTTAATTGCTAACCACTCTCAAATAAAAACCATTAACAGTTACTAATAAGCATTGCTTATGAAACGTCAATCCTTCTGAAATTAAATTAACATATCACAAAGCATTATAAACTTGCGTTTAGGCTAATTTTTGTAGCTTACGTGTAAACCAAAGCAGTTTAATAAAACCTCGTATAAATAGCTGCTTTATAAATACAAATCAAAGCTTTAGGTAATCGTCTACTGAAATGATATTCATTTGTTCCAAGCGGCGTTATGCAATAGAATTTGTTATAACTGTATTTTTAATTTGGTACTTTTAATAGTGTGCTAGCTTTTAATACCATGCTCATTTCGTGCACCGATAGTTGGTCATAGTAATCCATTTTTGTTATTTTCAAATACGATGCCGTCAGTGATAGTGCCGAAATGGAATAAGCGGAATAAGCACAATTCCGCGAGTAATAGCCGTTTCGTGCTAGAATAATCCAGATTTGCTTATCGATTTTTAAGCCAAATTTTTATCAATACTATTGTTTTGTACACCCTATTTTATAAGTAGCTAACTTAGTAAGCTCGCCCTAAAAACTTTGAACACTTTATCTTCTTCCTTTTCTTATCTTAACTCTAATAAGCAGCGCTCCTATGACTCAAACCACCACCCCACCGACCTGTTCTCATAATCATACTGGTGTCATCAATACCAATACAGCCAATGCCACCAATGTATCAAGCACGGCTAGTGACTTTATTTTGACGCCGCCTGCTGTATTTCCTTATAAAGCGCAGCAGTTAACCGCGCGCGCTCGTATTACTGAGCAGCTGGCGGCGCGGATTATGATGTTAGATGGCGCGATGGGCACCCATATTCAGACCTTTAAGTTAGAGGAAGCCGATTATCGCGGCGAGCGTTTTGCCGATATTGAGCAAGATGTACGCGGTAATAACGATTTGTTGGTGCTCACGCAGCCGCAGATGATTAAAGAGATTCATAGCGCGCACCTAAAAGCAGGTGCCGATATCATTGAAACCAATAGCTTTAACGGTACGCGCCTATCGATGGCCGACTACGACATGCAGCACCTCGTGCCTGAGCTCAATAAAACCGCTGCGAGAATTGCCCGCGAAGCTGCTGATGAATACACCGCTAAGACCCCAGAAAAGCCGCGCTTTGTGGCAGGCGTTATTGGGCCGACGTCGCGCACCTGTTCATTATCCCCTGACGTCAATGACCCCGCCTTTCGGAATATCACCTTTGATGAGTTGGTGCTTAATTACCGTGAGGCGACGCTGGCCTTGATAGAAGGCGGCGTCGATATCCTGTTAATCGAGACCATTTTTGATACGCTAAATGCAAAGGCTGCAATCTTTGCGGTCACGGGCGTGTTTGATGATATTGGTTTTGAATTGCCGATTATGATTTCGGGAACGATTACCGATGCCTCAGGTCGGACGCTTTCAGGTCAAACGGCTGAGGCGTTTTATAACTCGATTCGCCATGCTAAGCCCTTATCGGTTGGTTTTAACTGTGCGCTTGGTGCTGATGCACTGCGTCCGCATATTCAAACGCTGTCAAATATTGCCAATACTTATGTCTCCGCCCATCCAAACGCAGGTTTACCCAATGAGTTTGGTGAGTACGATGAAACACCTGAGCAAACGGCGGCCCTGCTCGAAGGTTTTGCCAAAGCTGGCATTCTAAATATCGTCGGCGGCTGCTGCGGTACCACGCCTGAGCATATTCGCCTAATTGCGGAGATGGTCGCCAATTACCCGCCACGCGTGATACCTGAAATCTCTCCTGCTTGCCGCTTATCGGGACTTGAGCCATTTACCATTACCCCTGAAAGCTTATTCGTTAACGTCGGTGAGCGTACCAACGTGACGGGCTCAAAGAAATTCCTACGCTTGATTAAAACCGAAGCTTATACCGAAGCACTCGATGTCGCGCGTGACCAAGTCGAGGGCGGCGCACAAATCGTCGATATCAATATGGACGAGGGTATGCTCGACTCCAAACAGGCGATGATTCATTTCGTCAATTTGGTCTCTGGTGAGCCGGATATCAGCCGCGTGCCCTTGATGATTGACTCCTCTAAATGGGACATTATCGAAGAAGGACTTAAACGCATTCAAGGTAAATCCGTCGTCAACTCTATCTCGTTAAAAGAAGGCCATGCTGAGTTCGTCGAACGCGCCAAGCTTTGTATGCGCTATGGCGCAGCGGTCATCGTCATGGCTTTTGATGAGGACGGTCAGGCCGATACCTATGAGCGCAAAATCGAGATTTGTCAGCGCAGTTATGATGTCTTGGTCAATGAAGTCGGCTTCCCTAGCGAGGATATCATCTTTGACCCAAATATCTTTGCGGTTGCAACCGGTATTACCGAGCATAATAATTACGGCGCTGACTTTATCAATGCCACCAAATGGATAACCGATAACCTGCCAAACGCCATGGTATCGGGCGGTGTATCGAACGTGTCGTTTAGTTTCCGTGGCAACCCGATTCGTGAAGCCATCAATTCAGTCTTTCTATACCATGCAATTCAAAACGGCTTAACCATGGGTATCGTCAATCCAGCTATGCTGGAGGTTTATGATGACATTCCCGAGGAAGCTCGCGACGCCATCGAAGATGTGATGCTCAACCGCAACCAAGGCGAAAGTGGTCAAGAGGCGACCGAACGTTTGATGACCATCGCTGAAAGCTATCAAGACGGCGGTAAGAAAAAAGACAGCACCATCGATATGTCATGGCGCGAAGGCACGGTCGAAGAGCGCATTGCCCATGCATTGGTAAAAGGTATCACCACCTTTATAGATGCCGATACCAAAGAGGCGTGGGAGAAATATCCTAAGCCACTAGAAGTCATCGAAGGGCCATTAATGGACGGCATGAATATCGTCGGCGACTTATTTGGCGCGGGTAAAATGTTCTTACCACAAGTGGTAAAATCTGCCCGCGTCATGAAACAATCAGTCGCTTGGCTCAACCCTTATATCGAAGCGGAAAAAGTTGAGGGCGAAAAGAAAGGTAAAATCCTTATGGCGACGGTCAAAGGTGACGTCCATGATATCGGCAAAAACATCGTCGGCGTGGTCCTTGGCTGTAACGGCTATGAAATCCTCGATCTTGGCGTGATGGTACCGTGTGAAAAAATCCTCGATACCGCGCTTGCAGAAGAAGTTGATATCATCGGTTTATCAGGTCTGATCACCCCAAGTCTCGATGAGATGGTCTATGTCGCCAAGCAAATGCAAGAACGCGGCATGACCCTACCCTTGATGATTGGAGGGGCAACAACCTCTAAAGCGCATACGGCAGTAAAAGTCGAACCTCAATACCAAAACGATGCGGTTATTTATGTATCAGACGCTTCACGCTCAGTTGGCGTCGTCACTAAGCTACTATCCAAAGAGCACCGTCAAGGCCTCATCAATGAGACGCGTGAAGAGTACATCAAAGTACGTGAACGTCTCGCTAAACGCCAACCAAAAGCGGCGAAAATCTCTTATGTTGAGTCGATTGAGCTTGGTTTTCAGTACGATTGGGACAACTATGTACCGCCAGTGCCAAATAAGCTAGGTCAAGTCATTCTTGATGATTACCCGATTACCAATATATTGCCTTATATCGACTGGACGCCGTTCTTTATCTCTTGGGGCTTGGCGGGTAAATACCCAAAAATCTTGCAAGATGATGTGGTTGGTGAAGCCGCGCGTGATTTGTTTGATAATGCCAATGACTTGATGCAAAAGATGATTGATGAAAAGTTAATCGTCGCTAAAGGCGTGTTTAAACTCATGCCAGCTAAGCGCACTGGCGCGGATACCGTTACTGTCTATGATAAAGCACCAACTGATGGCGGCACAGCAGAATATCAATTTGAGCATTTGCGTCAACAGTCAGATAAAGCCAGCGGCAAGCCAAACTTTAGCTTGGCAGACTTTATCTCGCCATCAGTTGCGCATACCGATTATCTTGGCGGTTTTACCGTCTCTATCGTTGGCACAGAGGCGCTTGCTGAGCAGTACAAAGCAGCTGGCGACGACTATAATGCCATCATGACCCAAGCCTTATCTGACCGCTTAGCGGAAGCCTTTGCCGAACATTTACATGAGCTCATACGTAAAGAGTACTGGGGTTATCAGGCTGACGAGAATCTAACCAATGACGAGATGATCAAAGAAAAATACGTCGGTATCCGTCCTGCGCCTGGCTACCCTGCTTGCCCTGAGCATACCGAAAAAGGCAAGTTATTTGAGTGGATTGGTACGGGCGATGCTATCGGTACTAAGCTCACCGAAAGCTATGCGATGTGGCCTGCGTCATCGGTCAGTGGTTTCTACTACTCGCATCCTAATAGCGAGTACTTTAACGTCGGTAAAATCAGTACCGATCAGTTAGAAAGCTATGCTGAGCGTAAAGGCTGGGATATGAAAACGGCTGAGAAATGGTTAAATCCGAATTTGTAAAAAAACTCATTTAAATATAACGTTTAATCATACCGTCATACCTCCTATCTCATTTAATAAAGATGCTATAGGAGATGTGGCGGTATTTTTTTATGTCCACTTTCTATCTGCTGACATTCAATACTAACGTTACTTACCGACCTTTTTAAGCTATTAAAACGCATAAATACTTTTTTTGGTTGGATTCACTAAAAATATTTGTTATATTCATAAAAAAACATTTATATATAATAAAAATTAAATACTTTAAAAAAGAAGGGACAAGGACGTCGTTTGTATAGCCGCCAAGATTTTACATTTTTCATTCAAGGAGAGATAAAAAATGAAATCATTTAAATTAGCATTATTAGCCATCACTACTTCTCTGCTCTTACAAGGATGTAATGATGATTCCGATTCCTATCAGCCACCTTCACAGCCACCTGATATTAAATCTGAAATGACAGGACTTTGGACTAGCAATGATACCGAAAGTGATCTTTTGGCTCTAGCTTTCTTCGAAGATGGTTCTTATATTCATGTAGAGGTAGAAAACAAGCCTGAACCTCTATTAAGACAAGCTTTTACAATCCAGTCAGGAAACGTTGCAAATGATGGCATGGAGTGGGGGAAATATACTATAGACAATAAAACAGGAGCATTGAAGGTTAATCAAATTTTCGATGATAATGGTGAAAACGGTCTATCAGAAAACCTGACTCAGTATATTTCAGTATCTGAAGGGATACTTACCATTCAGATTGATGAGAATAATAATGGCGTTATAGATAGCAATGAGTCTTTCAGTTTCTCAAAAGCTAAAAATGACGGATATTTAGGAATTTGGAGAGGCGAGGAAACAGAGGACGAGTTAGAGTCAGTTGCTTTTTTTGAAGATGGTACTTATATTCAGCTTAAAGTTGATGCAGAAAAATCATTAGATAACCCAGAAAACGGTATGGAGTGGGGTAATTATACCGTTGACGCTAACACGGATAGATTGGAAACCAGTCAAATCTTTGATGATAATGGTATCTCAGGATTTTCAGAACCTCTTACACGCTACCTTAAAGCATCTAGTGGCGAACTTACACTTGACGTTGATGAGAATCAGAATGGCGTTATAGATGAAAATGAATCCTTTGATTTTTCGAAAAACAGACCTATTGTAATGCCAACGTCTAAAAAACTTATAGGGCTTTGGGAAAATAAAGATACTAGCAATGATTTATTAGCGTTAGCATTCTTTGATGACGGCACCTATGTTCATATGGAAGTTGACGAAAGGCCACCTTTTGACAACCCTAATAATGAGAAGTCTGGTATGGAATGGGGTAGATTTACTTTAAATGATAAAACAGGAGAATTAAAAGTAAATCAGATTTTCGATAATAATGGCGACACTGGATTATCAGATATTCTTATCCGATACGCTCGAATATCTGGTGACACCCTGACTCTGGAAGTTGATGAAAATAGAAATGGTGCAATAGATAATGATGAGTCTTTTAAATTCGAAAAGGCCAAGTCTGAAAAAATAGTAGGACTTTGGAGAAATAAAGACACTAACAATGAGCTATTGGCATTAGCATTTTTCGATGATGGCACCTATGTTCACATGGAAGTCGACAATGCACCACCTTTCGATAATATGGATAAAGAAATATCCGGTATGGAGTGGGGAAACTATACTATCAATGGCATAACAGGAGCATTAACAGTTAATCAAATACTAGATAACAATGGTAGTACTGGATTGTCAGATGCTCTATCTCGGTATGTAAGAGTAAATGATAAACGACTGACGCTTGAAGTTGATGAAAATAAGAATGGCATCATAGACGATGATGAGTTTTTCCATTTTCAGCGCCAGTAATGATCAAAACCAATTGTAATTTTGAAAGTAAAGTTTAGCCACTTTAATAAGTGGCTAAACTCTTTGAGTCATTAATATTCATTATTTACCTTCCCTCGCCGACACTTTTCAGAACAATAAGTCACCTGCTCCCAATCCCTCTCCCACTTTTTGCGCCACGTAAACGGTCGCTGGCAAACAGGGCAGATTTTTTGCGGTAGGTTTACTTTTTTGTGCGCCATGATATTTACCTTTACATTAAAAATTTTTTACCGACCCCAAATCGGTGAGCGCACAACGCCGCCCGTCTTACTGCTAATCGCGTAGCTTGAATGGCCAGCTAAAGAATGAATCACTAAACTGCTACCATTTTGACCGCTCACTTGCGAAAGCTTTGTGGGATAAACGGCGTACTGTGCAGAAGGCGACAGACGCGCGGGCTCATCAAGTCCTGTCTCAGCTAGATTAATTACTTGCCCTGTCACAAGTGTCATTACCGCCGCCTTACGACCATTAAGATAGGCTAAATACTGTCCATCCAAGCTCAGTTGCGGACTGGCCGCATAGCCTGCGGTCGGTATCAATGTCGCCTTACCGGTAGCAAAGTGATAACGATAAATACTGGGACGACCAGCGCGGACTTTATCGCTGGTATAAACAAAGCTTTGCCCATCGTTTGCATAGCTTGGCTGCACTTCTGTGCTCGGTAAGGTTGTGAGCTGTTTGGTATGCCCGTCACTTAAGCGCATCTCATAGATATCAGCATTGCCGCCGACGGTTGAGCTATAAAGCAGTTTTTGCCCATTAGGTGAAAATGATGCTGATAAGTTACTGCCCTCAGTATTGACGATTAAATTTTGGGTGTTGCTGTTGCGATCATAAGTATAAATCTTGGGAGACTGGCGCGCGACTTGTTTGCTATAGACGATCATTTGACCATCCGCAGACCACGCTGGCGCATAAATATAACCATTCAACTGATCTATCAATTGGCGGTCGCTACCATCAGGACGAATGCTATATAGCGTTGATATCTTTGCTGCGCCTGCTCCCTGCTCTTCGACATAAGCGATGCGCCCTTGCCGATCTATCGCTGGCATGCGCGCCGTTAGAGGATTACTCGCACTTGTATCAATAGGTGTTTTGGTTGCATGATTCGCTTTAGCCATCGTACTTGGCAACGTTTGACAGCCCGTTAATAGACCAAAAGCCGTTATCGCCGTGATGCCAGTTATTGTGCGTAGGTTGACAGTTGATTTTTCTCCAAATATTTCTAACATAAATGACATCCAATAAAATGCTGATAAATACAAAATGAGAGTTTTGATAAGGTTAAAAAGTTGATGGCATAAGAAATATCTTAATGGCTTAAACATTTGACCTTAGCGACTTATGACAGTGTAGCGGAAAGCGTCACGAATTTTAGATAAAAAAAATGCCCCACTGTTTAGTGAGGCATTTTTAAATGGTCAGATTTTAAAACGTTTATATTAAACGATTAACTTATTTAGAAACGGCTTTAAAATGAGCCACTTGATTGCTATTAGTAATCGTCAAGATAGGTGTGTTATTGGCATTCTTATTAATGCTATATTTACCTTGTACCGTTGCAAGTGTCGCTGTATCAAAGCTGGCTTGTGGCTCAGGGCACGCCATCATTGTTGATAAAACATTACCGAGTACGACATTGCCATTTACCACACTATAGTTGGCACCCATATTATTGCAGGTATTGATAAAGCTCACGCGGTCATTACCGTTATCTTTAAAAAAATTAAGCGTCAATGGTTTGCTTGGATCAAAGAATAATTGGCTAACTTTGTCGCCATTAGTGCGCTTAGCATCGACAAGCTGCCAGTTATACGCTTGTAGGGCGTCAACAGTAATTGGCTGGGTCACAGGCGCGGTCACGCTAGGTGTGGTTTGGCAGCCAGCAGCAGCAAGTGTACCAACCGCAAGGGTAGCAGCCATCATCATTTTAGTCATGTTTTTCATATAAACTCCTAGAGGTTTCAAATATAAAAATAAGAGTGCAAAGGTAAAAAAATATTGTTTTTATCATATTAAGCAGCATTTTCTCAGGTTAATGTGCTCTGCTTAATGTGTTTTTATCGTTAGTCTAAACAGTGAGGTTATTATGCCCATTTTTCATAAGCCTGTCATGATAGATTGAGTACCAATTACCGCTATATTTGTTCTACTTTATAGCTTTTTTGCTAACATACCTTGTTACAATACCTATTCCCTGCTAGCACTTTAGCTAATAACACTATTTAGAGTGCTGATAATTCAATTTCACCGTTAAATACTTTTTATTTTTACCTAAAAATTAACATCGGATTTAATTGGGAGTTGCAGCCTTTTGTTGTTGCAAAGCGGCATAACCTGCCAAACGTTTGCGTTCAGTCTCATTAAATAATTGCTGCTCCATTTGACTGATTCGGGCTTGCGCTTGCGTTTTATCAGCGCTTTGACTTAGTAGCTGCTGTTTTTGAGCTTGATACTGCTTAAAACGCTGATCAAAATGAGCATCTTGTTGATCGACCTGCGCAAGCCTTGCTGCTGCTGGCGCGCCAACCAACTCACGACGCATATTATATAACTCTTCAGCCGTTGCACCCATTGCTTGCAGCTGCTCTGTACGACTAAGTAACTCCTCCAGATTCGCCTGCTGAGCGATGTTGGCTTTGGTCGCATTATTGGGCATCCGGCTAATATAATCTTGCTTTGCCGCTTTTTTTTGGGCGTCAGACATTTGCTTATCTTGGTTAATTTTGACCATCGCCATACTATAATCATCATATTCATCTTCTGCGCCAAAAAAGGCGGTGATAGTATTTTTATCAAAATACTGCTGGCGTAATTTGGCAACATCTTGCTGCTGCTGCGCCACCACACTTAAATCCAGCTCGCCATTTTTGGTCGCCTGTAGTTGCAGATTGCCATAACGGCTTTCTATTGCAGGAATCGCTTTAAGATAGGCGATGTACTGGTCAAATATCTTCATCGCTTGGCTGGCGGCAGGCTCTGGCGTATGACTGCGGATATAACTCTCCACCCGCGCATAAACAACCGCTTCGTCCTCTTCGCCTAGCGCTGACAGAAAATAATCAAATAAACGCCGTAGCCCTTCGGTGACGACCAGCTGTTTATTTTCATCAATGATAATCTCTCCATCGACCTCCGTTCCTTGCAAGGAGCGCGGTAAATTCTCAAGACCCGTCGTAAATTGAGAAGCGTCTTGCTTAGCGAACGTGCCAACATTATTATTAACATTCGCCTCGTCTATGATGCTGACATTGGCTTGGCTATTCAGCGCCGTAGACTCTGTTTGAGAAAAAGGTTTGCGAGCATTATCGGGCTTAAACCACCAAATAATCGCCACAACTAAAATGATTATCACGGCGATAATGATGAGCAAAAATGGTGAACGGCGCTTAGTTGGCATAACGACACTATCTTATTTAATCAAGCGGTTTATAAGGAATTTACTATTCATAAAATGGGGCAAAATAAAAGGGCCCGTTACATAGTGACCCTTTTAGGCAAAAGCGGTTTATTTGCTAATTTACATTTAAGCCTTAATAATTAAATTTAATTACTAAATTTAGAAATTGGTTTTATAAATTGGCATTTTTTAAACGGTTAACCTGTTCGCGATAAACAGTTTTAGGATTAGGTTGTCCCCATGCGACCAAGCCTAATAGTTGATTGACCGAATCCATATGATTCATTTTGTAATCATCGCGGATGACATGACCTAGACGGCTTGAACAAGCAGAAACCAACCCATCATTTGGGTCATTTTTAAATACTTGTGAGGTCGCTAATAACACATAATCCATCGGGTCTAGCGCATTGGTTACTTGCCCGACACCACTGAATGAATAGTAGTTGATACCGTTTACCTTGGTATCTTTTGGTTGACCACAATAGCTTGAAGGCATGGCCGCTGGGAACTCGCGGTTAAAATCCGCCATATAGTCAGTTGATAAGGCGGTAACCGCACCAAACCCGTCTTGCTCTTGCAGCTTATCGATAGGGATGCCAGCGTTTAAATCCATAAAATTACCTAAGAAACCAAACAAGGTAAGCGCGGCTTTGGTAGCAGTATTATACTCACCATTGACTCTGTCATTATCAATCTGCTCAACCACCCAATCGGCTAATGCCGCCCCTTGCTCTGGGCTGGCAACTGCCGTCACTGACGCCACATACTTTGGCTCAACAGCAGCAACATAACGAATATCATGCCCGCCATGACTATGCCCGATTAAGTTCACCTTGGGGCTACCAGATATCGCGCTAATGGTTTTTACTTGCTGTAGTAGCTGCTCGCCGCGCACTCGGCTATCATTAAAAGAAGAGGTCTTGGTCGCGTAGACTTTTGAGCCGCCACTCATCAGGGTTTGCGGAATGCCATAAAAGTAATCGACACCGAGTAGCTTGGTAAAGCCGACCAGACCATGAGTCATGACAATGGGATATTTGGTATCAGTATGTTTTGAGGTGAAAAATTTGCTATCGACCATTTTACAGCCGGTGGCATTGGCGCAATTATAAAATTGTCCCGCTGCTTGAGCAGAAGTGGTTTGTAAGGTCATGAGGAGCACACCGACAGCAATAGCGCCAAGTGAAGGTAGAAAGGCGCTGGGCATTATGGCAGCGCGCAGGCGAGATTTTAGAGTCATAACAACTTCCTTGTTATTGTAAAATAAAAGTGTGAAGCCATTTTTATGCGGCTTATCTTTAACGTTTATTCTTCTTTAACGTTTAGCTATTGCATCCTGCACTAAGCGCTAAAAATCGTTGCCAATTCATTTAGCAAACAAAATTACAATACTTCTATCATCTACAACATTCAACTGCTTTTTGACATATGTGTCATATTTCCATGACTTTATAGTCACGTATCTACATATAAATAAGCTGAGACAGTTAATATCACTATAACGCTAGGCTTGATAAATGCGTACAAAGTTGCTAAGGGTTAGCAGAACAGCGACGCTTGCATTTATGGTATAATTGCCTACCTAAATTCTATAACTATAAGTACGACTATGATGACCAAAAAATCCCTTATCCAATCTCCTGAAGCCATAGAAAAAATGCGCGTGGCCGGTAAACTTGCCAGCGATGTGCTTGTAATGCTCGATGAGCACGTCAAAGTTGGCGTCAGTACCGAAGCATTGAACCAAATCGCTCACGATTATATCGTTAATGTGCAAGAAGCGATTCCTGCGCCCCTTAACTATAATGGCTTCCCAAAATCTATCTGTACCTCTGTCAACCATGTGGTTTGTCACGGTATTCCAACCGACAATAAACTACTAAAAGATGGCGATATCATCAATATTGATGTCACGGTTATCAAAGATGGCTATTACGGCGATACTTCGAAAATGTGGATTGTCGGCAATGGCTCTATCATGGCGCAGCGTATTTGCAAAGTGGCACAAGAAGCCCTTTATGCCGGTATGAGCGTGGTCAAAAATGGCGCGCGCTTAGGCGATGTCGGTGCGGCTATTCAAGAAGTGGTCGAGCCTGAGCGCTTTAGTATCGTGCGCGAGTTCTGTGGTCACGGTATTAGTAATGAATTCCATCACGAGCCGCAAGTCATGCACTATGGTAAAAAAGGCACAGGCTTTGAGCTAAAAACCGGTATGACTTTTACCATTGAGCCGATGATTAACCAAGGCACGTGGCAGACCAAAATTTTACCGGACGAATGGACGGCGATTACTAAAGACCGCAAGCTGTCAGCACAGTGGGAACATACCATGGTGGTGACGGACAATGGCTGTGAAGTCTTTACTACGCGCCCCGAAGAAGACTTAAGCTTTTTGACCCAGTAATACTTAAAAAGATCGCCTAGGCGGTCTTTTTTTTGCCTGAAAATTCAGGCATATTGGCGGTGCTATTTTTTGTTTTTCAGCGTGATATTTGCATTCACCCATTTTTTTAGCGCCTCTATTTACAACCTCTTAATCGGATACCCTTCATGTTTACTTGTGATGTCGCGACCATTGATTTGACGCCTATGCCTCTATTATCAGACCATAGCACTACAACCGATAGCGCGACGTCGCTCAGTAATCGCGAGCAAAATATTTCTAAGCACAGTATTTCCGAACAGAGTATTGCTGAATGGCTGATTCAAATCAATGACGATATCAGCCGCGAGCTCGAACGCGGCGTCAATATCCGCCAATTGGTAGCGGCTCGTGCCTGTGTCATCGATGAGTTACTCATTGCGTTGTTCAAATGGTTTGAGCTTGATAAAACGGACTTAGCATTATTTGCCACTGGCGGTTATGGCCGCGGTGAGCTGTCGTTATATTCAGATGTCGATATTTTGCTGCTAACGCCAGACGAGATTGCGGCTGATAATAAAGAGAAAATCGATAATTTAGTGGCACTATTGTGGGATATTGGACTTGAGCCTGCCCTATCGGTGCGCAGCGTCAGCGAATGCTTGGAGGCGGCGCTCGACCACACCGTTGCCAGTACTTTACTAGAGGCGCGGTTGTTAGTCGGCAATGAAGCATTGCAAGATGTGCCCCATAGAATCGTCAATACCCAGTGGTCGCCACGTGATTTTTATGAGGTGAAAATCGCTGAAGCAAAAGCGCGTTATTTGCAGCACAATGCCACCGAGTACAATCTTGAGCCTAACATTAAAACGGCGCCCGGTGGTCTGCGTGACATTCATATTATTGGTTGGGTGACCAAACGCTACTTTCGCGTCAGTAAGCTTTATGACCTGGTGCAGCAAAACTTTTTGACCGAAAAAGAGTTTGATGAGCTTAACTTTGCCGAAGGTTATTTATGGCAAATCCGCCATTATTTGCATGAGCTGACTGGGCGCAATGAAAACAAGCTGCTATTTGATTATCAGCGTGAAATTGCGCAAATGATGGGCTATGAGACGCAGCCTGACGACCAACCAAATGCTGCCGTTGAGCGCTTTATGCGCGATTATTATCGCTGTGCCATGCAGATATCGACGCTATCTGAGATGCTGACCAATCATTATTATGAGACCATTATCGAGCCGCAACTGCCGGATGAAGAACGACCAAAAAAACATCCGATTAACGCCCGCTTTAACCGAGTCGGCGAACAGATTGCAATATCGCATCATCGCGTCTTTGCTCAGCACCCTGAGGCGATTTTAGAGATGTTTTTGCTGATGGGTCAATACGGTATCAAAAACGTCCGTACCCATACCTTGCGTGCGTTAAAAATAGCGGCGCGCGGCATCGATCAAGCGTATAGAGACAACCCGTCGCATCAAGCGCTATTTTTAGCCAATTTAAAAGAGCAAAATTATTTATTTCATCGCCTGCGTACCATGAATCGTTACGGCGTTTTGGGCAGCTATATCCCAGCTTTTGCGCAAGTAACGGGGCTGATGCAGTACGATTTATTTCATCGTTATACCGTTGATGCGCATACGTTATTTTTGATTCGTATTTTGCACCGCTTTACCGATCCGCGCTTTTTTGAGGACTTTCCACTGGTCAGCTCTATCTTTCAGCGTATCGAGCGCAAAGAGATTTTGGTGCTGGCGGCGATGTTTCATGATATCGCTAAAGGCCGCGGCGGTAATCATAGCCAGCTTGGCGAAACAGAAGCGATTGAGTTTTGTCTTGCTCATGGCATGAGTACTGCGGACGCGCATTTGGTCGGCTGGTTGACCCGCTATCATTTGCTGATGTCGATGACAGCGCAGAAAAAGGACATCTCAGACCCAGAAGTGGTGACGCTATTTGCCGATTTAGTCGGAAATGTCACCCATTTAAACCATCTGTATGTGCTGACGGTCGCCGATATGAATGCCACCAATCCCCAGCTTTGGAACAGCTGGCGCGCAACCTTGATGAAGCAGCTGTATTCACAAACACGGCGTATCCTGCGCGCTGATATTGACGCCCCAACCAACCGCCAAGATATGATTAAAGCCACGCGCAAACAGGCGCTGGCGATGCTTGATAATGTCGATAATCAGCACATGAATCGCGAAGAGGTTTTAAGGTTATGGGATGACTTGGGCGATGAGTATTTTTTGCGCGAGATCGCAGAAGATATCTTGTGGCATACTGAAGCCATCTTAAACCATCCGCCCATCGGCCGCGCCTCCGATGCCAATAGTCAGCCCTTGGTCGTGTTACGTGAGCATCGCGAGCTGGCACTTGATGCGGTGCAAGTGTTTGTTTATACCCAAGATCAGGTCAATTTATTTGCCGTTACCATGGCGGTATTTGACCAAATGAATCTCGATGTTTTGGATGCCCGCATCATTACCGCAACGCGTGATTTTGCCTTAGATTCCTACGTGCTGCTCGACCGCAGCGGCACGTTATTGGTCGATACAGACAGCCAACAAGAGCTTAAACAGCGCTTAATCGACGCCTTTAAAAATCCGACGGTGCCCAAGCTTACCAATAGAAAAATGCCGCGCCAGTTGCGACATTTCGATGTTGCTACGACGATTCACTTTGAGTTTAATGAAGCCTCAAATCAGCATATCATGAGCTTAGAGACGCTTGATCAACCAGGCTTACTGGCCCGCGTTGGTCAGGTGTTTTTACAACAACAAATTGAAGTGCATGCCGCCCGTATTACCACGTTAGGCGAGCGCGCAGAAGATATGTTTTATATCAGCGATCAAAACGATCAGGCATTGTCGGCGGATAAACTTGAGACATTGAAGGCGGCATTGATAGCAAGCCTGAGCATTCGTAACGATGGTTAATTGCTATATAGCTGCTTATGTTAGAAGTTAATCGTTAGAAGCTAAATTATAAATACGAAAAACGCTTTATCGTTAACCTTCAACGATAAAGCATTTTTTTAAGACGAAATATCAACGATAGCTTTTGACCAAATATTTATAAGCTACTTATATTAAACGCATACTTTATAAGACGCTTTTATAGACCATCTCGCTTGCCATCTCTTTAAGCTCCTCATCGGCAAGCTCCAACGGCAAAATCTCTGCTTCTACTTGCTGCTGCCCAAGCATCAAGCGCCCAGTGTCCACCTCTTTTTGTAGCAGACGATGCAAACTGGCTAAATGAAATTCGCCGTCGTAGTACTCAAAGATTTGCTGTAAGGAAATCGGGGCTTTGGCATGCACATCATTATAAAGCGTGTCAGCGGCCAAAATGGTCATCTCGTTAAGCGCTTCTTCACGCAAGACATCGACTTGATTGATCTTATTTTGTAAATGCGTGGCCATACGGCCCTTAAAGCCCAACATGACAATAAAAATCAGCGTCTGTACCGCAAATAAACCCATATACTGCCATAAAGGCAATGAGATGTTTGACAGTTTGCTCAGGAGCATAAGCACCATCGCCACCACCACATAGCTGACCAATTGCCAGAGCAGCCACATCATAAAGCTGTTATCGCCAAACCAAAACATCTGCCGCTCTTTTAACAGCGTCAACTGCTGCCGCGCATGCCACCAATTGTGCTCGCGCTGTTTTAGTTGCTCGTATAGCTCAACACGCTGGCTACCCTCAAATTGTTGCACATTGATATCTTTAGCGCCACGCTCATCGGTTTTTAAAACACTAGACATATCAAGTTTCCTTAAATAATCTGACGTTTTTACGGACAGTTATTTTTTGCTTGGTTAATAAATGACGCTATTTTAATTTTATCTATACTTAATCGCATTATTAAAATTGGCCAATCTCAATACGGGTTACCGTCTAAAAAACAAGCGCTATGCAAGGTTATTCACCGTATAAATTGCTTTAAGTGCTGGTTTTAACTCAACAATAAACCGTCTGAGAAGAAAAAAGACAAAAAATAAGAGAAGTGCTACACTGCTTAAATGTAATTTTTCTTTATCACTTTATTATTAATTGTCTATTATAGTTAGCCTACCTATGAATCACAACTTGACGACTCTGCACCCTTATCCGTTCGCTAAGATGGCGACTTTACTCGCGGACAGTACGCCAGCCTATAACTATAGTGAAATTAAGCTCGGTATTGGAGAGCCAAAACACGAGCCGCCAGCATTTGTGTTGGACGTCCTACGCGAAAACTTGGACAAAATAAGCCAATATCCAACCACCAACGGGCTGTTTGAGCTGCGTCAAACCATCGCTCACTGGTTAGAAAAGCGCTTCTTTCTCAATCATCTCGACCCGCATACGCAAGTATTGCCGGTTATGGGTACGCGCGAGGCGATTTTTAGCTTGGTGCAAGCGGTTATTGACCATCCACAAACCGAGTTGTCCGAAGACGAAACCAATCAACTGGCAGCTCATAATCAGCCAAGCGCGCAGCCCTTGCAAAAAGCAGATGAGGCACCAACCATTGTGATGCCCAATCCGTTTTATCAGATATACGAGGGCGCTGCCATACTCGCGCAAGCGACGCCGTACTTTATGCCTTGCAGCATTGATAATGAATTTAAAGGTGACTATCGCGCGGTACCGAGGGACGTTTGGACGCGCACGCAGCTATTGTTTGTCTGTAGCCCAAATAATCCAACCGGTTCCGTCATGACCATGGATGATTGGGAACACTTACTGCGTTTATCCGACCAGTACGGCTTTATCATTGCCAGCGACGAGTGCTATAGCGAGCTGTATTTTGATCGCGCGCCGATTGGCCTGCTGCAAGCTTGCGCGGCGCTCGGTCGTCATAACTTTAAAAATTGCGTGGTATTTCACTCTTTATCCAAGCGTTCAAACTTGCCCGGCCTGCGCTCAGGCTTTGTGGCCGGTGACGCCAATATTTTGCAGCCTTATTTGCAATATCGCACTTATCAGGGCTGTGCAATGCCGATACCGCATCAGCTGGCTTCCATCGCTGCTTGGGAAGATGAAAAGCACGTGGCGCGTAATCGAGCGCTTTATCAAGAAAAATTCGCCTTATGGATGTCCGAGCTTGGCGAATTGCTTGATTTACGCATGCCAGAGGCGGGTTTTTACTTTTGGGTAAAAGTGCCTGAGCAATTTAATGGCGACGACGAAATCTTTGTCAAAGCTTTATATGAGCAAGCAAATATTCACGCGCTGGCTGGGCGTTATCTGTCACGCGAGGTCAATGGTAAAAATCCTGGGCAAGGTTATGTGCGCATTGCCTTGGTTGCCAGCGTTGAGGAAAGCCGTGAAGCCATCAATCGTATCCGTCAATTACTTGGCGCTTAACTTGCCGCTGAAACAACATTTTTAAAGACTGAGTTTAAATGCTTAGTTTAAAAACCTGTCTCAAACATTGGCCAGAAAACCTAAGTATTAAACAATAAATAACACCTCAATATTCAACATAGTATCAGAGAACCACACATAACCACAATATTATCATGGTTATGTGTGGTTTCTTGCTATCTTGCCGATTAAACAATGCTATAGTAGAAATAACGCGACACTTTTTTATATATCCTTATCACTCATAAAATCCCTCTTCCAAAAATTTTGTTAAATATGCCATCAAGGATGATGCCATGCCCCATCTTGATTTTACCCAGCCACCTTTTGACGTATTAAGCGCGGCTGAACGCCAAAGCGTCAGAAAAAATACCCAAATCCGTTATCTTGCTAAAGATGAGCGTTTATCTGCCGCTGATTTAAGCTATTTTTATGTGGTCATTAAAGGACAAATCGAGCAGCTGCTTGCTGGCGAGTTCGTGGCGACGTATTTGGGTAGCAATCATACCGACCATCTAAATAGTAATGATTGGTTTGACAGTCGGCGGTTGCCAAAAACGTTTATAGAAGAGGATAACGAAGCAGCCACTTTCATACCTATAAAAAGTAGCGTCCCTACGAACGAGAATACTGTAACGCCCTACGAGTTTCGTGCGATTGAAGACACCCTGCTGCTGCAAATCAATGGCGCAACCGTTGATAAAATCAGTGCGCAGAATCATTTGGTGCGCCAATTACTCTCAGAAGATTTACCTGAACGATTAAAGGCATTACAGCAGCGGCGCAGCGGGCAAAGCTTAGATGCTAGCTATCATGGCTATAATGAACAGCAAGAAGTGCAGCAAATCATGATGCAGCCTGTAATTGATGTCAGCTTATTACCCGTGCATATCATTGATGCCACCAGCAGCCTCTATGAGGCGGCACATATCATGACCAAAGCTGGGCTTAAGCATGTGTTGGTGCGGCCGCTCGACCAATCACACCCTGCTGAAAAGCAAACATTAGATAATGATTTAAAAACAGATTTAGACCGAAACTTAGACCGAAATTTAGACAACAACCTAGATAGCAGCTTAGTTACTGATAGCGCCAATACGCAAACTTCCAATAACTATTCTGGTCGTACGTTAGGTATTTTAACCGATACCGATATCTGCCGCGCGGTAAGCGACCAGCAAAACCCTGCGACGACGCCTTGCCAGCGCTATGCAAGTTTCAATCTGCGCACCATTGATGCGGACGACGAGATTGGCGATGCGCTATTGACCATGACGCGCTACCGTATCCATAGACTGCCAGTGATTGATGCCAACGGCGAGGTTGCAGGCGTGCTTGGGCAAAGTGATATGCTCGCTCATATTGGTCATCATTCGCAGCTGATTAGTCTGCAGATTGAGCAAGCAAAAGATTTGCCGAGCTTGGCTACTGCGGTTGAGCTCATTGGGCGCTATATTCGCGCGCAGCACCAAAATGGTATCAAAATTGGTAATGTCAGCCGTATGGTACAAACCCTTAACGCGCAAGTTTTTACCAAACTGTGGCAACTTATCGTACCTGATGAAGTGATGAAAAACACTTGCGTTATCGTCATGGGCTCAGAGGGTCGCGGCGAGCAAATCATGCGTACCGACCAAGACAATGCGCTGATTATTCGTGATGGTTATAGCCATTCTGACTTAGCTCAGTTCGCTGAAACCTTTAACCATCATTTAGCAACCTTGGGTTATCCGCTTTGCGATGGCAATATCATGATGACCAATCCGCTGTGGCGGCAGCCGCTCAAACAGTTCAAAGCGCAGATTAGCTTATGGTTTAGAAATACCGACCCGATACACAGTATTTATTTGTCGGCCATATTTGATGGCGAATATGTCTGCGGCGATGAATCGCTACTGACGAGTGTGCGCGAGCATTTAAAAATTGCCCATCGCCAGTCAGATTTGATGTTTGTCCGTCAGTTCGCTCGTGCCGCTTTACAGTTTGGTGATGTCGGTCAATGGTGGCAAAAGTTTGTGCCGCTCCTTGGCGGTAAAAAAAGCGCCTACGATATCGATCTTAAAAAAGCTGGTATTTTTCCGCTGGTGCATGGCATTCGTACTTTAGCCTTAGAAAACGATATTTTTGATGCGCCGAGTAGTAAAGGACGCCTTAAAGCCTTGGTACAAGTGCGCGCCTTAAACCAACAGCGCGCTGACACTTTGCTTGAAGCATTAGAGTTTTTTATGGCGCAGCGTTTGTCAGTGGCGCTATCAACAGATGATAAGCATGCGCGGCAAGTTGATCCGACCACTTTATCGGCACTCGAGCGAGACTTATTAAATGAGTGCTTGGCCGTGGTCAAAAGCTTTAAGGGTCAATTAAGTCGCCATTATCAGCTAGAGTTTAATTAAAATACATACGTCAGCTGATAAGAACGCTGCGAGAAAAAATAAAGGGGAGCAAAAATAAGATGCGTTGGCTAAAACAGTTATCGTCTCATTGGCAAAAGACCCATTTGCAGCGCCCTGAGCTGGCATCGATGTTTAATAAACCTTTAGCTGATAAATGGGTCGCGATTGATTGTGAGATGACAGGACTCAATCCAAAAAAGCATCACCTGCTATCTATCGCTGCCATTCATATCAATGGCGATAGCATTGATACAGGTAACGGTCTGCATCTGGTTTGTCGGCCGCCAGTAATGCCTGATCGTGATACCATTGTGATTCATGGGCTGCGCACTGCCGATGTTGAGCATGGTATGAGCTACGATGAAATGCTGGCGTTAGTACTGCCTTTTATAGACAATCGACCGCTAGTTGGTTTTTGCCCGCAGATAGATACAGGGTTTTTGAATCCTTTGGTCAAGCGCTATATGGGCACCACGCTACCGAACCAGGTCATTGATATACGGCAATTATACAGTCGGCGTATGGGCGATCGTACGCAGGGTATTCCCAATCAATCACAGCACTTGACCAATATTTTAGCGCATTATGAGATCCCAGAGCTTGGCACGCACGATGCTTATAACGATGCTATCATGACAGCCATGGCATTTTTGCACCTACGCCAACGCTGATACTACGTGAAAATAGCAACTCATGTTACCATAGGCTGTTTTTGTCACCTGATAATAGACCGCTCATGCTACCCACTTCTAAGACTCATAACCGCCCTACCGCTTTTGCTAAATTAGCGCCTTTTTCTAAGCAACCATATACGCTACATAAGCCTGCTCACTACCTAGCATCACTGACCTTATTGGCGAGTGTTATACTGACGCCGCTATGTGCGCAAGCGGCTTTGCCAGAAGCGATTCAGACAGCGCTTACGCGCGCAAACTTAAGCGCGACCGATATTAGTATTATCATCACCCCAGTCGGTGATAAAACTGCGAGCCGCTTGCCTGCGCCCATTCAGGTAATTGATAGCCCTAAAGCCGCTAATCTGCCAGAATCGTTAACTACTGGCAATGACACTGCTGAACCTGAAAGCATCCAAAAACAAACGACTCAAAATAATAATATTAATGCTAAAGAAATAACGGTACATCAAAGCGCCTTAGTGACGATTGAAAAACAGACGATTAAGCAACATGCAAGACAGCTGCACGCTTATACCGATGACCCTTATACCTATCAAAGTATAGAAAGCGTGCCACCGCTACTGCCAGATGACGCTTTAAAACTCACCAAAAATCCTACTAAGAATGAAAGCAGCAAAAACAATAACGACAAATCGACTGCTCATAATCCCGCTATCAAAATTTCGTTTTCACCGCTATTAAGCCATCAAGCCGATATTGCGCGCACGCCTGCCAGCACCATGAAACTGGTGCCAAGTTTTATCGCCTTAGATACATTGGGTGCTGACTTCGTTTGGCATACCCGCGTTTATCATACGGGTATTATTATTGGCGATACGCTCTATGGCGACTTGATTATTCAAGGCAGTGGCGATCCAAAAATGACCCACGAACGCTTACAGCAACTGCTTTATAAAGTGCAAACGGCTGGCATCCGCCATATCAACGGCGATATCATCGTCGATAGTAGTGTGTTTAAAAACGTCACCAAAGACCCTGCAGCCTTTGACAACTCGCCACTACGTCCTTACAACGCCAGCCCCGATGGTTTTTTGGTCAATTTTAGCAGTGTCGGTATTCAGAGCTATCCGCTAGACAATACGCGCGCGCAGCTAACCTACACACCGCAATTGGCAAATTATCAATTGCCAAGCATGATAAATATGCGCTCGGCTGCTTGCGGGCAAGCGCGCTATAGTATTGCGCCGCAGTGGCAAGCGGCACAATTAACGCTTAATAGCAATTTGCCAGACAGCTGCGGCGAACATGCTTTTTATGTCGCCTACCCTGATGCCAAAGATTTCGCCGCCCGCGTCATTGCCTCTAAATGGCAAACACTTGGCAATACCTTAAGTGGCAAAGTCATCGCTCAAGAAACGCCTTATCATGCCAATGAAACTGCCAATAAACAGAAAAAATCGCCACATGGTTTGGCAGCGATTGCCATGTCACCCTTGCCCGTCGTCAGCTATCCTTCTTTAAACCTTAAGCAGCAGATTTATGATATCAATCACTTCTCTAATAACGTGATGACCGAACAAGTAGCGCTTTCTATCGGCGCTTATAAAACAGATGTGAATAAAAACGACACGCATCAAGAAAGCGTTAATAAGCAAGGCACTGATACCGATAAAACAATTAACAATCAAGCAATCAGCTTATATCAATTTGGTCAGCCAACAGCGACCGACTATCCGCAAGCGCTGCAATCAATCAATCAGTGGTGGCAAACCAACTTAACTACTACTCCGCCGCATTTGACCAATGGCTCAGGACTCTGCCGCGATTGCAGCATCAGTGCCGCCAACTTAAGCGAGCTGTTGACCTACGCATACAACCAACCAAGCTTTGATGCTTATGTGAGCTCGCTAGGCATTGCTGGCGTCAGTGGCACCATCAGCGCCCATAGTGACCGTTTACCCAAGTCGCAAGCCATCGGTCGCGCTTGGATAAAAACGGGTACCTTAAATAATGTCACCTCGATGGCAGGCTATGTCAAAGGTTTGTCTGGGCAAGACTATGTGGTAGTCGGACTGATTAATACCGATCATGCGCTTAATACCTATACTGCCCGTACCGTATTAGATAGCATGTTAGATTGGACAGCACAGCATTGACAATATCGACCACACTGATAGAAAGCATTAATAAAAATCAGCGTTCATGCTTAATATGTTTTAACACTCTATGCTTTACCCTTTATAAAGGTTATTTTTATGTCACGCAAACCAATGCAGCTTAGCAAGCGTCTTAGTCCAGCAAAAGATGGTCAAACAGCGGGCAATACTTCTAGCAACCTAAACGTAATGCCGCCTAAAATGGCGCCATATATCGGATTCTTTGCGGTGGGTTATGTTTTGGCCAGCGCCATATTTATGATGGTGCAAACCAAATTTGCCCTAAACTCACAGCTGGTCACTGTCGTATCCATCATCGTCGGCGCTTATATCGCGGTGCATAAATTTATTAAGCATCAACAGCGCGCGCTAGATAAAAAGGAAATCAATCGCTTGATGTTTGGCGGCGTTGCGGTGGTTTGGCTACTTACCATAGTTTATTTCTTAGGTATCTGGTTTTTCTTATTTGATGCCGTAAGCCGTGAGGTATTAACCGAGATGGCTATACAGCGACCGCTACCGCTGCTTTCGGCATTGGTGATGATATTGGTGTTGAGCTTAGTCAGCGCGCGTCTTAGTATCTTATTAATCAACCGCCTCCTTAATCCTAAGCAAAGCCGTTAAGCATAAATTTATTGAACGACCATCGCTGCCCTTAACTCGCTACTAAATGCTCAAAAATACAACCTCATACAAACTTTTTGCCCTATTAATGATGAAATTCCGTTACGCTGTT
The DNA here is from genome assembly GCF_014836505.1 of Psychrobacter communis. Lineage (NCBI taxonomy): Bacteria > Pseudomonadati > Pseudomonadota > Gammaproteobacteria > Moraxellales > Moraxellaceae > Psychrobacter > Psychrobacter communis. The sequence continues at coordinate 14,110 of NZ_JACSQR010000018.1, read as the reverse complement.
TGTAGCCAAACCATATTTGCTAGCGACAAAATAGCGGACAGTATTTTATGATTAATAGGAGCCCAGATAATGGACATGCTGCTTTTTGACAATATAGAAAAACTTGGGCGCATTATCTTAACAGCGGTCATGGTTTATGCGTTAATTGTGTTAATTACCAAAGTATCTGGCAAACGCTCAACCTCGCAGCTTAATAACTTCGACTGGATTGTGACGGTGATGATTGGCTCTTTGAGCGCCAGTACGATTTTACTCGAAGAAATCCCGTTTATCGAAGGCAGCGCCGCTATTGTGACCTTGTATTGTTTACAGTTTTTAGTGACTAAATATGCTTCTGTCTCGGTCAGTTTTAGTCATCTTATTTTATCGGAGCCGCGGATTGTTTTTTATCAAGGGCAATTCTTACCAGATGCCATGCGTAATGAGCGCCTAACGCGTCAAGAGCTAGAAAGCGCGATGCGTTCTGAAGGTATTAATAGTTTTGATGATATCGAAGCGATTGTTTTTGAGTCAGATGCGACATTGACGATTATTCCAAAACCTACGCCCTCGAATAGTAAAAACGACGAGCAACAGAGTGATGACGGCGTATCAGAAACCATCAAGCCGCTAATGTCAAATGATGACTAGGAAAGATGCTCTAAGCGCTTTAAGGTGATAGCGTTTTAAAATAAAAACATTGAGTTAAAATCTAAAATTTAAAACATGAAAAAAGGACAGCACATCTCAATCTGCTATCCTTTTTGTTTTATAAGCTTGCTTTATAAATTTGCTTTTATAAGAGCACTGGTAAAAACTACTTAATGCGTTGCCAGGTTTGCGAGCGACCAAAGACAGGTGTACCGACATAACCGCGCAGTTTTAAGCTTTGGCCATTATCACTCAAGGTTAGCTTACCAGAGTAAGTTTTTCCCGACTCAGGGTCGACCAGCTTACCGTCACTCCACTGGTTATTACCATCGGCTTTTAGACCTGACAGGATCTGTAGGCCTTCAACCGGTTTGTTTTTTAGGCTGCCAGGACATTTGGTACAAAGCGCGTCTGCCTTTTCTTTATTCAATACTTTGATGATTTTTCCTGAAACTTTACCACCGCTTTCGGTCAATTGAATAACGGCTTTTTTCTCGCCGGTTTTATCATCAATGGTTTGCCACTGCGTGCCGTTTAAAGAAGCAGCAAACACAGAGGTTGAGAGTAGCGCACCTGCGCTAAGTGCTAATAGGCTTGATATAGTACGGTTCATGAACGACTCCTTTCGTTTAAATAATATTGCAAACTATCTTATGCTCTATCAAAAAGACGGTACAGGGTTGCTGACGCTTTCTTTACCATTCAACGATAAGACTATGTAAAGATAAGACCATGTAACGATAAAAGCAATGAGTGTAGAAAAGAACAACTGTTGGTCAAATGCTAGTAAAGCATAAAAAAATACTTTGTAAAAGGTCTGTTTGTTACAATACCTTAAGCGCAGAATCTTTTTGTTACATTTAACCCATTATAAAAGTGGTCTATATTATGAAAGTAAGAATATTGAGTGTTGGAAATAAAATGCCCAAATGGGTACAAACTGGTTTTGATGAATATTTTAAGCGTATCCAGCCCATGCTTAATACTGAAATCGTAGAAATTGCCGCCGCTAAACGCGCCAAAAACCCCTCAGACGCCAATTTGGCGCAGTACCGTGAGCAAGAAGGTCAAGCGATATTGGCCGCTCATGCTGCGGCTGGACGCGAGCAATTATGGGTGCTCGACGTAAAAGGTAAAATGCTCTCAACCGAACAGCTGGCTGAAAAATTGGCGGATGGCATGCAGCAAGGCGATGATATTGCGTTGGTCATTGGCGGCGCTGACGGCGTATCGCCAGAGGTATTGGCAAAAGCAGATGTGAAATGGTCGTTATCTGCACTGACGCTGCCGCATCCTTTAGTGCGCGTGGTATTAATGGAACAGCTGTATCGCGCCATGAGTATCAATCACAACCATCCTTATCATCGCGGTAATTAAAACCTTTATAAAAACAGTCATTTGCTATAAAAATCAACCATGCCCTATCAAAAATAATGGCGACGCGTCATGGTAAAACGGATTGAAATATAGGCGCGCGCCCTAATAAATGCACCATGAAACATCCTAAACCTGCGACACCTAAAGCCATGACCGCTGCTTTGCAACCTGAGAGCGAACGTCAAAATACAACAACATCCAAGCCAGCACCCATTACCTCAGCGGCTGCTTGGACAGACACGCCTGCGCTAGCAAGTGCTATAACGCCCTCAAAACAGGCTAAACTGCCCGCGCTATTTATCTCGCATGGCGCTCCGACGCTCGCCATCGAACAATCGGCAACCACCAGTGCGCTGGCACGTATCGGTCAAAACTTGCCCAAACCGCGTGCCATCATCATTATGTCGGCGCATTGGCAGTCGGCTAAACTTGAAATCAGCAGCAATCCGCGACCAAAGACGTGGCATGATTTTTCTGGCTTTGCGCCCGAGCTCTATGAGTTGCAGTATCCAGCAGCCGGCCAGCCAGCGCTTGCGGAGACATTGGCGCAGCAGCTAACGGCGCGCGGTATTACCTGCCGTGTAAACCCTTTACGCGTCAGTGACCACGGGGTTTGGGCGCCGCTTTTACACCTGTATCCTGAGGCTGATATACCCATCGTGCAAATATCCTTGCCACGCCATTATGACAGCATCGCTTGCTTTCAGTTAGGCGCGCAGTTGGCGCAACTGCGCGCCGAGCAAATCCTTTTGATTGGCTCGGGCAATATCACCCACAATTTAGAGGCATTACGTTGGCAAGCAGAGAGTATCGATGAGACCGCCAAAGACTTTAAAGTTTGGCTGCTGCAGCAACTAAAAACGGATATTCCAAGCGCTTTAGATTGGCAGCAATATCCTAATTATCAAAATGTACATCCAAGCGATGAGCACCTGTTGCCATTATTTTTTGCTTTAGGTGCCGGTCAACGCGTCTCTGTGGTGCATCAAAGCATGGCGCATCACAGTTTGGGTATGGATATTTATCGCTTTGATTAGTGCTTCGTTTACATTAAACTTTTAATCAAAGCGTTTTTGCTAATCTCTACTTTTTAATATAGAAGTTATCAAAACTCTTTCATCATATAAAACTACGTTTCAAAAGCTGGTTTGGTAAACATGCCAGCACGCTCCATCTCGCCTGCGATACTAAATAGCGTCGTTTCATCATTCATGCGCCCGATCAGCTGCATCCCAATCGGCAGACCTTTTTTACTCATACCAACAGGTAACGACATTGCTGGTAAGCCGGTGACATTACCCAAGATAGTAAAGCCCATTTTACCAAGTACTGGGGCGCTGAGCTTTTCAATCATACCTGAGCTAAAAGCAAATCTGCCCATGTTAATGCCTTTATTGAGCAGGCCTGCGCTGCGCATCAGTGTTTCATCCATACGGCTTGGCGGTAGTACGCCATGCTTGACCGCAGGCGTTGGAACGGTCGGGCATAAAATCATATCGTAGGTCTCAAGCAGCAAACCTGTTTGGTATTGGCTATCGTGCCAGCCATGCTTAGCGTGGGCTAAATCAACGGCGGATAATGAGCGCCCAAGCATCGCCATATTATAAGTCTGCGGCTCAAGGTTTTGGATATGCTGCGCGCCGTAACAACGCTCGATATTATCAATGGTAAAAGCGGTATGGGCACAGACCACCACTAAAAAATCATGCCAAAATTGCTCAATATTAATATTTGGCTCAGCTGGGACCACACGATGACCCATGGCTTCTAGTTGCTTCGCGGTTTTTTCTAATACAGCAAGTACTTCTTTATCGACCTCAGTATTGGCAACCAATGGCTGTTGATGCAGGGCAATGGTTAATTGCCTTGGCGCGCGCATGGCGGCTTGCAAAAACGTGCCGTCGGGCGGTGCAATGACGTAAGGCGCGCCGATTTCTGCGCCGCTAGTCGCATCAAGCATCGCCGCGCTATCACGCACACTTCGCGTAATTACATGGTCAGCGACCGCCCCTTCCCAGCCCTCGCCAATTTTTGGGCCCATAGGGTTACGGCCTCGACTAGGTTTAAAGCCAAACGCGCCGCACCATGCCGCCGGAAAGCGTATCGAACCACCGCCGTCACCTGCGCCTGCCATTGGCACGATACCACTTGATACCGCTGCGGCACTACCGCCCGATGAACCACCAGAGCTATAGCCTTTTTTAAAGGGATTGTGTGTGACGCCATGAGCTTTGGGCTCAGTAGTGATAATCAAACCAAATTCTGGCGTATTGGTTTTGCCAAAGGTATTGACGCCAGTGGCTCTCATACGCTTAACGATTTCGCTGTCGCTTTCTGATACGATATTGACGCTGCGACTGCCCATGGTAATTGGCTCATCGGCAAAATGAAACGACAGGTCTTTGAGCAGATAAGGGACGCCGTTAAAGACGCCTGTTGGCAAGCCTTTTTCTGCAGCAGCATAAGCACGCTCATCAAAGCGGTGGATAATGGCGTTTAATTTAGGATTGAGCGCATTGGCTTGATTCACGGCGGCATCTAACAATTCTTTGGCACTGACTTCCCCTGCATTCACCAGCGCTGCCAACGCTAATGCATCGTACTGGGTATATTCTTTAAACATAACTGACCGTCCTTGGAGAGTGACAGATTTATACTTTTTTAAATTGATGCTTATTTTTTTATAAACACTCACCAGTTTAGTATAAAAAATGACGATTTATAATCGATAAACAAACTCATTGGTCATTCAGTTCCTAATGCTGTCGCTCTCCCATAAAAAAAGACGAGCCACGTTCGTTACTCGTCTTTTTTTATGGGAAATCTATTAATTTTTACATCAACAGCTCGCGCTTACCACTTTTGCCCATAGAGCTGACCAAGCCAGCCTCTTCCATCGAGTCAACGATACGCGCCGCGCGGTTATAGCCGATGCTAAATTTCCGCTGGATACTAGATGCTGATACTTTACGTGTTTCCATAATAAAAGCCACGGCGTCATTATACAAATCGTCATCTTCGCCAGACGCATTGGCATTACTGGCGCCACCACTGGGACTCGATAGCTCAAAGTTACCAGCCATATTATCAATATAATCGGGTGCGCCGCGTTCACGCCATGCATCACAGACACGGTTGACCTCTTCGTCACTGACATAAGCCCCATGGACACGGTCAGGCTCAATTTGCCCAGGGCCTAAGAACAGCATATCGCCGTTACCAAGCATGTCTTCTGCGCCCCCGCTATCCAAAATCGTCCGCGAATCCACTTTTGAGTTTACTCGGAGCGCAGCACGCACTGGGATATTGGCTTTAATCAAACCCGTGATAACGTCAACTGACGGACGCTGAGTGGCAAGCATTAAATGAATGCCAGCCGCGCGTGATTTTTGTGCCAATCGCGTAATAAGTTCTTCGGCTTGCTTACCGACCTGCATAATCATATCGGCAAACTCATCGGCGACAATAACAATCATCGGTAAGGTTTTAAGCTTAGGCGCTTGGCTAATACTGACGCTGTCATTGGGGCGCCATAAGGGATCAAGCATTGGATTCCCAGATTTTTCAGCGGCGATGACTTTTTTATTAAACTCGTTAAGTTTACGCACTTTTAATAAACTCATCAGCTGATAACGGCGCTCCATCTCTGCCACGCACCATGACAAGGCGCTGGCCGCTTCGGTCATATCAGTGACCACAGGTGTGAGAAGATGCGGAATATCATTATAGTTGGCAAGCTCGAGCTGCTTTGGATCAATCAAAATCATACGCAGCTCATTTGGCGTATATTTGAGTAGCATAGAGAGTAGCATCGAGTTGACCAAGACCGATTTACCAGAGCCTGTGGTACCCGCAACGAGCATATGCGGCGCGCGCGCAAGATCGGTGATAATCGGATTACCGCCAATATCTTTACCCATCGCCATGCTGATTTGCGCCTTGGGGTCTTTAAATTTTTCCGTATTTAGTAGCTCAATCAAACGCACCATTTCGCGCTTTTTATTGGGCACCTCGATACCGATATACGGCTTACCCGGAATGACCTCGACCACCCGCAAAGACGCCATCGATAGCGAACGTGCCAAATCGCGCGAAATACCCGTCACCTTGCTGGCTTTAACACCAGGCGCAAGCTCTACTTCAAAGCGCGTTACGACAGGGCCTGGAATGGCGTTGACCACGTTTGCTTTGACGTTAAATTCTTGCAGCTTAATCTCTAACAACTCTGACAATTGCTCGAGCTCAGCGATGGTATAGCTTGGCTTACGGTCAGGGTCTGGCTTATCTAAAATCGACAGCTCTGGAATCGGTGTCAGGCTGCTACGATAAGCGGCGGTTTGCATCGAGCGTGATTTTTGACTAAAAGCGGCATCATCACTGATATGCGGCATCACTGGCAGATCAGTGTCGTCAGCTCGGCTGTCATCTTCTGGCACCATGTCGGTAATATGATTGCTGCTATCACCCTCTGGCACTGCAAAGCTTACGGTCGATTTAGCGGCCGCCGGAGCAATATTGGTCACCGAAGTACCAGTGTCCACCGTTGGTGCTAATTTTGGATTGGCAGGCGGGGTATTGGTCGGCGTCATGTCAGTCATTTCGCTGACTTCATCTACTTTATCGATTTCATCACTTAGCGCAGCGTTATCTGTTTGCCAGTCTTTCGTCAATTCGTATTGAGTTGACAGCACTTCATGTTGAGTTAAAGGCTCAGAGTTATCGGTAAACTCAGAGCCTTCGATAGACCAAGCTTCAGAGAAGTCATCCATTGAATCATCAATGTCATTACCGATTAAATCCTCTGCTACTTTTTGCTCCTTGGCGAAAGAGGTCTGCATTACTGGCGCTTCAATGACGGTTTGTTTCTGTTCTATCTTAGACGCTACTGGCACTGCGGCATGTTCTGCTAACCACGCATCTGCTAAGTTATTAACTTCTAAGCTATCAACTGCTAAATCAACGCTTTCTGTTATTTCATCTTCATCATTAATATCATCAAAAGCATTAGACGTAGCAGCAGATTTAGCGAGGGTTGAGGTGTTTGTAGCAGCAGTATCATAACCAAACGTCTCTTGCTCAGCCATTGCTTCACGCGCCAACAAATCATCAACCGTATCGGCATCGTTCCAAGCAAAACTTGGTTCAACTTTGCGTGCAGGCGCCATCACAGGATTTGCGACAGGCGCTGAGGGTTGCTGTTGGTTAACATGACTAAAATTGCTTACATTAGCTGAAGCTGTTTGTAATTGCTCATCTTGCGATGCGCTATTCGTTGCCGTTTGTGCCACTGCTGCTGCCGCTGACATAGACGCTTTAACGCTAGCACCAAGACCTGACGTCGCTAAAAACTCTTTCAATACGTTGTTAAAGCGACCACTTTTATCGGCGGTTTGAGCATGATTAGCATGGTCAGTAGCTGGCAAATCGAGTGGTAACTGCTCAAAGCCCTGCGCCGCTTTTGCATCGCTCACACTTTCATCATTTTGCTGTTGCTCAGATGCTGCTGGCGCGGCTTGTATATTATCGCGTTTACTATCACGCGCTTGAGCCGCATTGTCTTGAACCGCAGTATCACGCCATGACCATGTTTTGATTTTTTGATAAATCGCTAACCAATGAATATTAAAAGCAAAAGTGGCAGTAATCACCACAAATACCGTCAAAAATATTACACTACCCCACTGCGACAACAGCTGTGCCAAACGTGCTTGCAGCTCAAGCCCAATAATACCGCCAGCAACGCCTTTAAGGCCTGATGTCATCGGGTCTGCCACTTGCTGTACCAGCGCCACCAATTGCGCAAATAATGCGCTGGCACTTAACAGCAAAAATACATAAGCCACGACACGTAATAACCAAAACGTTGGTTTATTATCCCACCAAATCAGCACCGACTCATAAACCAAAAACGCCAGCAACCACCAAGCACCAAACCCAAAGAAGCTATAGAGCAAATCTGACAGCCAAGCGCCCATCTCGCCGCCCATGTTATTCACGGTCGTCATGTCACTGCTGATATGCGACCAGCTCGGATCGTTACCCGTATACGTCATCAAAATGACGAACAAATAAACAGCCAGTATTAACCCAAGCAGGGTAAATATGCCCTTTTTTAAATACTCAATAAGTGGTGCTGATATCACGTAAGATCTGCCTTGTTGTCAATACTCGTTGCTAATGCTCGTTAGTGCTGGTTATTAATATAAATGGTTGCTAGCTTATGATTGAAATTTTTCATGCTGAAGTGATTTTCTACTATTAAGTGGCACTATATAAATACCATTATAATTTGATGCGTTATTCACTGACCACTACGCTTGCATAACTTCTTATAATAACAAATACATAGGCGTAGTGGCGACAGTGTTATCAAGAAAGCGCAGAAGAAAATCAATTATTAAGCGGTTGAGCAAAAAATGCAGTCATTAACCGAACATTCGCCACACCTTTCAGTAATAAACCAGTATGCAATGAAAAAGTATGCTTTCATTTTAAGAGCAGTTTTTAAGCGCTCCGTGCTTTGATTCTAATGATACCCATATTCATTTTAGCAAACTTGCACTTTTTGCCCTCAGCCCTTATGTTATTATCACACAGCAATAAGAAAAACCATATTCATCGCGATTTTAGCGACTATTTTTTATAACATTTATCATTTGTACCACGTATTTTAATTTTTATATTTCTTATTTAGATAGCAAGCAAGGAAATTTTATGGCAACTGATAACACGGCTCCGCGCCACGAAAAACTCATTATTTTAGGCTCAGGCCCTGCCGGTTACGCCGCTGCCGTTTATGCAGCACGCGCCAACCTAAAACCTGTTATGGTCACGGGCTTAGAGGTTGGCGGGCAGCTAACCACGACTACTGAAGTCGATAACTGGCCAGGCGATGCCCATGATTTGACCGGTCCTGCGCTTATGGATCGTATGAAAGCCCATGCCGAGCGCTTTGGTACCGAACTGGTCTACGACCATATCAATGAAGTCAATTTGAATGAGCGTCCTTTTACGCTAATCGGTAATAACGGTAGCTATACTTGTGATGCCTTGATTATCTCAACGGGTGCTTCTGCGCAGTATTTAGGCTTAGAGTCAGAAAACAAATTCCGTGGCCTTGGCGTATCAGCTTGTGCCACCTGCGATGGTTTCTTTTATAAAAACCAAAAAGTAGCAGTTATTGGTGGTGGTAATACCGCCGTTGAAGAGGCTTTATACTTATCAAACATCGCCTCTGAAGTGACGCTAGTCCATCGCCGCGACAGCTTGCGCTCTGAGAAAATCCTACAAGATAAGCTGTTTGAAAAGGTTAAAAACGGTAACATCAAAATCGAATGGAACCATAAAGTTCGCGAAGTCGTCGGCGATGATATGGGTGTCAATGGGTTGGTCATCGAATCGATGCTTGATGGCAGCACCAAGCAATTAGACGTATTTGGCATGTTTGTCGCCATTGGTCATAAGCCAAATACAGACTTGTTCAAAGGCCAGTTAGAAATGAAAGATGGCTACTTAATCGTTAATAGCGGTCTAAATGGCAATGCCACCCAAACCAGTATCGAGGGCGTATTTGCCGCGGGTGACGTCGCCGACCACGTTTATCGTCAAGCCATTACTTCGGCGGGTACTGGCTGTATGGCAGCGCTTGATGCCGAAAAATATTTGGACGCTATGGGTGAGACAGTCGCTCGTGACCACACTTATGCTTCCACATTGACTGAAGATAAAGAAGCATAAATGAGCGATTTTGCTAAAGATAACGACCGCATTGATATTAATGCGGCTGCTATAGCGCCTGAAAACTTTCGTCAATACATAAAAAGTCTTGGGCGTTATAATTTTCCCGATCCTGCGATGGTGGACCCTGATGGCATCGGTATCGTTGCTGTCGGTGGAGATTTATCACCGGAAACGCTAATTTCAGCTTATGCGCAAGGATTATTTCCATGGTTTAATGAAGATGACCCTATCGCTTGGTGGTGCCCTGAGCCGCGCTGCGTCATGGTGCCAACGGATTATAAGCCGAGTAAATCACTACGTAAACAAGCGGGTCGCGAACGTTGGCAGTTGACCCTCAATCAAGCGTTCGATGATGTTATCCATGCTTGTAGCTTACCGCGTAGCGATGGTTTCAATGCCGCGCTACCCGAGGGTGAACATACTTGGATTCATAGTGAAATGATTGACGCCTATACTGAGCTACACGCGCAAGGCTTTGCGCATAGCATTGAGGTTTGGGATGATAAACAGCATCTAATTGGCGGTTTATATGGCTTAAAAATAGGCGGTATTTATTTTGGCGAATCGATGTTTCATGTTGCTTCAAATGCTTCAAAACTCGCTTTTTGGGGCTTAACGCGTTTATGTGAGCAAAGCCATGTCGAATTGGTAGACTGTCAGCTACCAAACGACCATTTATTAAGTTTGGGAGCTGAAATCTTGCCACGCGCTAAATTTTTGCTAGAGCTAGATACTTTAATTGGCAGCCGTTCAGTCAAATGGCAAAAGGACTCTCATCAATCTTTAGCGGTCTCACTTCTCGATAAACCTCAGCCTTGGCAATTGAAAGTATAAAGTAAACTTAAATAAATCTATTTATAGTTAAACATAGTAACGAATAATGCTTGCTATCATTTTTTACACAATTAGTAATTTAGGTATTTTACTTACGAGGTCAGCATGGCACCCGACACAGCGTTTTTATTGATTGGCACACTAGCGGCGCAGGCCAATACCACCAAAGATACCATTCGTCATTACGACCAACTGGGGCTACTGAAATCTCGCAAACGCCAAGCGGGCTCCCGACTTTATACCGAGTTTCATCCCGAATGCGTCGAGCGTATCGAGCTCATCAAAAGTGCTCAAGCCATTGGTTTTACATTAACTGAAATCAAAGACAGCTTAAATGATTATTACGATGGTCAACTTGATATTGATTTGCAGCTAAGCCTTACGCAGCAGAAATTGGCGCAAGTTAGAAAACAGCAAACGACAATTAATCTGATGATAGAAATGTTGGCTGAACGCATCGAGGTGCTTGAACGCATGAAAACCGATAAAAACTATCTCTCTAATATCGAAATCTGCAAAAAGAAAATACCGCCGCAAGCATGATTTCACTCTTTTTTAATAACTATTTACTCTTCTAAACAACCAATTGCTAATCACAAACTCGTTGCAGGATTAATGCATCGACAGAAGGTTGATGTGGCAGTTGATAATAATTTTTACGTGTATGAATCACAGCAAACGCTTGCTGCTCATATAAAGCAAGCGCTGGTGCATTATCTGCGCGCACTTCTAACAATAAGCTCTCTACCTTATTATTTATTAACTCATTATTTAATGTAGCAAAAAGCTGCGAGGCAATACCTTGACGCTGATAGTCAGGATGGGTGCCAATACGCAGTATCTCTGCTTGCTCAAAAATTATTTGATAGAGGCAGTAGCCAATGACTTTATTATTATCGGCTTTACCTTCTGGTTTATACACTATCATTATATGCGTACTATCTTGCGCGAGCATCTCAGCCAATGTCTGCTCAGTCCATGCGTCGTGCGGCTGTACGAGCGTTTCAATATTTGCGACTGCTTGAAGCGCTTGTTGTCGCTCTGAGGTATTGGTTGCTAATTTCTTTATAATAAACACCGCTTTTCCTTTTATTTTTCTTATGCCTTAACGGCTATGTTAGCTGGATTTTTAAACTTATTCATAAATGACATTCTATATATGTCATAAATACATACCTAAGCTGCCTATACTCAAAGATATCTTAGACGTTTATTTTAATATTAACCCCAGTTCGGGATAAGCCACATTGTAACTCATTGATACTATTTACAATGTTGCTACCTGTCCCTGCTGAGGCATATTTTTGATGGTGGGTTTATAGGGAAACCAGCAATAAGCAATCAACCCTGACAGCAAGTTTGTGATAAACCCCGTGACACTACGATGGCGTGAGTGTTCGATTTGGCACAAGTTTTTAAGCTCTCCAAATACCGTTTCAACCAAAGAGCGATGATTGAGTAGTGCCTCATCCATCGGCTTGAGTACTTGCGGCTTCATATTACGCCGAAGTTTCGTTATCAGCCTAGTATCACTGTGTTTTGTGAGCCACTCGTTTAGGGCTTTACTGATGTAGCCTCTATCCCCAAACACCTTGCCAAACACAGGTGTTGCCATATCCTTAACAGGCGCTCTATCATCCGTATTACCCGCAGTGACTTTAACAGATACAAGCTCGCCCTTATGATTGATAATGGCGTGCAGCTTAAAGCCATAGAACCAGCCCATGCTGCTTTTGCCTCGGGTTGCAAGTCCCTTAAAGACTTTATGACGGTAGATACGTTTGTTATGACAAACTGCTATCTTGGTTGAATCAATATAGCTGATACCCGTACAGTCGCCCATCATGCTTTGCAAGTAGGCACACAGTGGCATGATACTGCGCGGCATAAGCTCTATAAATCGCGAGTAGCTCGGCAGGTTTGGAAACTCCCGTTTCATCATGCCATGCATATGGTGGTAGTAAAACGCCTTAAACTGTCGATACCGCAGTTGATGAAACAGTACCAAGATGGTCATAATCTCTGCTACACTTATCTGGCATGCTCTTAACCTTTGGTGTCCCGTTGCGATTAAATGAGCGTCAAACTCAGGTTTGAATTGCTGATAAAAGTCGTCAATATGGCAGTATAGTTCGGTTAGGTTGTCCATGTAAGAAGTCCTTGTTGTGAAGTTTGTCTTGGTAAACTCACTTTAGCAACTTCGGACTTCTTTTTTTATCTTTTTTTTGAGCGCTTATCCCGAACTGGGGTTAATATTACCAAAATTTTGTAGAAAACATAAAAAAACTGCTTAGCCCTTATACTTAAGGATTAAGCAGTTCGACAGTATTTGAGCTTCAGCATTCTAGGGCGTCTCCTCAATTCAAGCGCTTGTATCTAAATGGGCTAAAAATGGCTAAATTTTGTCAAACATCGTCAAATAGCTGATTAATATCTCGATATTATTTGCGCTATTTTCCTCGTTTGACGGCAATTTATCTCATTTTTATCACCATTTTTAAAATGAGGACACGCCCTAGTATCTATCGACGCCCGATGATACCAGTCAAACGTCAATGCACTTAAGAATTGTGATTAAGCATTACTTTTCAAATATTCTAACATGGTATCTGCATCTGATACTTCAAATGGATCTGTTGGACAATTGTCATCAAAACCCGCTTCTTTAAACACTTTTTTGATTTCTTTGTTATCGACATACATCGAATACCGCCATGAGCGCATACCAAAGCCAAGATTGCTCTTATCAACCAGCATGCCCATTTTACGAGTGAACTCACCATTGCCGTCAGGAAGCAAGAAAACGTTTTCACGGTTTTGCTTTAGGCCCCATTGGTACATGACAAAGGCATCATTAACAGAAATGCAAACGATTTCATCTACGCCTAACGCCTTAAATTCATCGTAAAGCGCTTCATAACGAGGTAGATGGCTAGTCGAACACGTTGGCGTAAAAGCACCTGGTAGAGAGAAAACCACCACTTTTTTATTGGCAAATAACTCATCTGTGGTTAGGTCATACCATTTAAATGGGTTGTCTCCGCCGATAGATTCATCACGAACACGAGTTTTGAAAGTCACATCAGGTACATGGGTAATCATTATTTACTCCAATTTAGGTTATTGTGTTTTTATTTTTAAAATGCTACCGCTATATAATAAAGGTTATAGTTATCTATAAGCAAATCTTTAATCTACTATATATAAATCAGTCTTTATAATTTATAGCTTTGGAATTTATTTTTTTCAAATTAGAGAAAAATCCTAGTATTTAACCCCTTATCCTCATTCATATCCCACAAAAAAAGCCACCCTTTATCAGGATGGCTTTTTTCTTACTACATAACGCTTAGATAACTCTATAGCGTTAGGGTTTTGATGCTTAGCTAAGGACGTTAGCAACAACACCAGCACCTACGGTACGGCCGCCTTCACGAATTGCGAAGCGAAGACCTTTGTCCATAGCGATTGGGTGGATAAGCTCTACGCCCATCTCAACGTTGTCACCAGGCATAACCATTTCAGTACC